>JBDKVD010000170.1:0-19199 GCA_039679325.1 Smithella sp. | reverse complement strand
ACCTCATGAAAAAAGGACTGGAAAGGGCGCCGCATCGTTCGCTCTTTAAGGCCATGGGTTATACTGACGAAGAAATATCCCGGCCGTTAATCGGTGTAGTCAATTCCGCCAATGAAATAATTCCCGGACACGTTCATCTGGATTTAATTGCGCAGGATGTGAAAGCCGGAATTCGCATGTCCGGCGGCACACCCGTGGAATTTCCAGCGATCGGCGTTTGCGACGGCATCGCTATGGGACATACCGGCATGAAATATTCGCTGGCCAGCCGCGAAATAATCGCTGACTCCATAGAAATCATGGCCACCGCGCATCCTTTCGACGCCCTGGTTTTTATTCCCAACTGCGACAAAATCATCCCGGGCATGCTCATGGCTGCTCTACGTTTAAACATTCCCGCAATTTTTATCAGCGGCGGACCCATGATGGCCGGAAAGCTGGCCGGGAAAGCGGTTGACCTGATCAGCGTGTTTGAGGGAGTCGGCGCCGTGAAAGCCAAACGCATGACCCAAAGCGAATTAAAGAAACTGGAAGATTGCGCCTGTCCCGGTTGCGGTTCCTGTTCCGGCATGTACACAGCCAACTCCATGAACTGCGTTACCGAAGCTTTGGGACTTGGTCTTCCCGGCAACGGCACAGTTCCGGCAGTTGATGCCGCCCGCCACAGATTGGCCAAATATGCGGGAATGAAAATAATGGAGCTCTATAAGAAAAATATCCGACCGCGTGATATCGCCACTCTGGCTGCCTTTAAAAATGCGATTGCCGTGGATATGGCGCTGGGGTGCTCGACCAACACCGTTTTGCATATTCCGGCAATTGCCCACGAAGCGGGCATTAATCTGGATTTGAATCTCTTCAATGAAATCAGCGAAAAAACACCGAACCTCTGCAAATTGAGTCCGGCAGGAAATCATCATATCGAAGATTTTGACAGAGCAGGCGGAATTCAGGCCGTAATGAAGGTCATCGGCACCCTCGGTGTTATTGACAAAAAAGCTATGACGGCAACCGGTAAAACCGTCGAGGCAAATATAAAGAGTGCCGCGGTTCTGGATGACACAGTTATTCGGCCTTTAAATAATCCTTATTCGCCGCAGGGGGGTATTGCTATTCTGCGCGGTAATCTGGCTCCGGACGGAGCAGTTGTCAAACAATCCGCCGTGGCCGCCGCCATGCAGAAAAACGAAGGCAGAGCCAGAGTCTTTGATTGCGAAGACGACGCCATTGCAGCAATTTTAGGGGGGCAGATCAAAGACGGTGACATTGTCATCATCCGCTACGAGGGACCAAAAGGCGGCCCCGGTATGAGGGAAATGCTCGGACCGACTTCGGCCATTGTCGGCATGGGCCTGGATAAAACAGTTGCTCTTTTGACTGACGGACGCTTCAGTGGCGGCACTCAGGGCGCAGCTATCGGCCATATTTCACCGGAAGCGGCCGAAGGCGGGCCTATTGCCTTAGTGAAAGAAGGCGACATTATTGCAATTGATATTCCGGCAAAAATGCTGGAATTGAAAGTAAGTGACAAGGAACTGGAAAAACGCAGAAAAGCTTTGAAGCCTTTTACACCGGCGATCACCAGCGGCTATCTGGCACGATACGCCAGGCTCGTTACTTCCGCGTCGACGGGAGCGATTTTCAAAGACTAAGCATCTTTATCTTTATCCGCAAATGGTAGAACAAGGGGTTGCAACCACCTCTGAAGGGTGGCAAGACCCCTTGTTCTATATTTTCTCCCGATTATTTGATTGTCTGAGTTCGGGCATAATTCCATTTCCAAATCAAGCGCTCCCTTTGTTGGCACAGCCTGCCCCGGCGCAGGCCGGGGTCATCGGCTTTCTCAACGTATGTATAATACGCCTCGTCGCCTCCTCCTAGCCGCCGCGGTATCATCTTTGATGGACTCGTAAAAAGTCGTGAAATTAACAATTTTCAGACGACCTCGTAAAAATATCGCAGGCAAGGCGCGCGAATACCTAGGAATGAGGCGTACTTAGCGTACGCCGCAGGTAGCCTGCCCCGTGCTTGACACGGGGAGGGATGAAGCGCAACGCAGCATCCGGCCTTTTTACGAGGCCGTCATCTTTGATTTGGAAATGGAATAACGCAATCCTAACCAGATTATAACCGCGGCAAATATTGTCCGTAACATATTCTCCGGCAGCAAATAGGCAAAACTACCCCCCAGGTAAGCCCCCAATAGAAGGCCGGGTATAAGCCCCCAAAGAAGTTCATGGACAACATTGCCCAGCCGTCGATGCGTCAGCGCGCCGACAGCGCCTGCCGGAACCATAACAAGCAGAGATGTTCCCTGGGCAACATGCTGGGTAAATCCGGCCAGAAGAACCATCACCGGAACCATTATCGCTCCGCCACCTACACCCATCATTCCGGAAAGAAATCCGGTCACAAGGCCTGTTATTAACAGTATGATTATCTTCGCCCATCCGGGAACAATGCCAATAGTATCAGTCAAATATGGTTTAGAAAATAAAAGTACTGCGCAAAAAATCAAAAAAAAGCCGAAAGCTTTTCTCAATTTCCAGAAAGGTAAAGTATTGGCATAATGTGCTCCGGCACTCACCGTGGATACGGATGCCCCGGCCAGAAGTACGGCTGCTGTAAGATCAATTGCGCCGTTTAAGCCGTATGTTATTGCACCACTTAATCCTGTAAAGATAATTGCCACCAGAGTTGTACCGTGCACCTGATGCTGACTCAGTTTTAAAACATGGAGCATCAAAGGAATCAAAATCAGTCCGCCGCCGAGGCCCGCAAGCCCGCCAAACGCCCCTGCAACAAGACCAATAAGAAAACTGATGATATTAAGCTTCATTTATGAATTTTTCCCCGTGCCAATGAAGCAAAAATTCCGGCACAACATAGAATGCCCAGAATGAAAAAAATCAGTTGAGTGCTTTTCAGAAGAAGAGGACCGCCGGCCTGGTCCAGTGGGCGGTTTCCCAGAATTACGGCAAAAACAAGCATAGTAATCCCCATACTGAACATCTGACCCACCAGCCGCATTGTTGCCAGCGTGGCTGAAGCTATTCCGTAATATTTATTTTCGACGGCGCTCATTGTGGCATTAACATTGGGTGAAGAAAAAAGCGCAAAACCGAGACCAAGCACGATCAGACACAAAACTATATAACTGATGCTGGTAGCTGAATGAATAAACATTAAGGGAATTAAGCCAACAACATTCAACGCCATCCCGATAGAAGCGATGATCCCGGGCTCAAAACGGTCGGAAAGCCGTCCGGCAAGGGGCGAAAACGAAGCCTGCACCGCCGGTTCGGCGATCAATATCATTCCCGCCTGCAGAGGAGTCAGCGCTTTGATATGCTGCAAATAGAGACTCAAAAGAAAAGTTACCGCAAAAGTCGCACAGTAATTGATCAAAGCAGCCAGATTGGAAAAAGCAAAAACTCTATTGTCCCGAAAAAGGTGAATGTTCAACAGAGGATAAGGTATTCTTAGTTGCTGCCGGATAAAGAAAAAAAGGCAAATAATGCCGAAAACGATCAGTCCACCCGCCTGCAGGGCGGGCAGTAAAGAAAAACCATACATGATGGCAAAAAGTGCTATGGCGTAAAGCAGAGAGCCCATCACGTCAAAATGTTCACCATCGGCTTCCTGCCTCGCCTCTTTAGCCATAAAAAGAATGAGCAGGATCATCAAGAGGCCGGACAGCGAAGTAAAAAGGAAAATATATCTCCAGCCCAACTGTTCCGTCAGCAGGCCGCCGATAAACGGGCCGATCGTCAGTCCAACATAAACAGCTGCTATGTTGATGCCCAGTATTTCCCCCCGTTCCTGAACAGGAAAGACGGAAACCAATATTGCCGTGCCGGTACTGAAGATCATTGCTCCGCCAATCCCCTGAATTATCCGGACTAAAATAAGAAACGTTGCTGTCGGCGACCAGAAACACAGAAACGAAGCAAGAGTAAAAATGACGGCGCCACAGAAAAAAAAATTTTATCGGCCATTAATATCCGCCAGTCTTCCCAAAGGAACAAGAGTAATGGCGGCGGCCAGAAGAAAGGACGAAGGCACCCAGCTCAGAGTAAGCGCGGTCATGGACAGGTCCTTCGCCATTACAGGCAAGGCAACGTTTAAGCTGGAACCCATAAACGGTGTGATAAACGCGCTCAGAGTAGTGGTGCAAAGTACAATGTATAGTTGTTTTTTATCTGCAGTCATGCATTCACGTTTTACCGGATAAGGTCAAATACATGGGAAGGTTTTTTTGTACAGGTCAACAAAGCAATCTTTGCCGGAGGCCAGCATAAGAGTCAGCGGCATAACTTGTTTCGCCTTTTTCAGCATTTCTTCCGAAAGCCTGCGGATATCCCATTGGGCGTGTCCATCCGAGCGCAATCGTACTAAATGATAAAGCTCCCGTGCGTTTAATTTCATCAACACTCTCTTGCGGTGCGCGTTGGTCAGGACATAGGGGGCGGCAAGCGGCGCTTTTTTCCGGATTTGCTCATAGGCATCGTGGGTTTTGTTGATAATTTCCAGAAACCGTTTTTGCTGTCCAATTGCGCTGACGGCGGCGGGAATTGTAACTCCCAGACCGGGATCATAATCCTGGGTGATTACCGTGGCCATCCGATGTCTTTTTAACTGTGCAAAACAACTGGCGCTCATCACCAATTCAAACTGCAGGTCGATATTTTCCAGCTCCCGCAAGGCGGCGTCATGCGCCTGCAAATTCTGAAAAGCCGTTTTAAACAAATCCTTTTTTTCTTTTGCGGTCATTAAATGTGCCTGGCGCAGGCATTGAGAATGACTTGCCTTGAATGATGAAAAAAGCAGCGCGGCGGCAGCCTGGATATCGGCATCCGGTGTGACAAAGATCAATTGTACCGCCGGAGATTTTCCAACACCGGATTGTTGATAATATTTATTAGCAATAACCGTCGCTTGTCTTTGCAGATTCAATCTGGTGAACCGGTCATAATCAGTGGCTTCGGTATAACGAATAAGCGACGGAGCTATGTCCCCGGTCACAGCGTATAATTTTTTACTGTACTCCTGCGCCTCGGCCAGGGGCAGCGCCGCAAGTCTGCGCAACATCAGTTCCAGATTGCGGGCATTGATGGTCATTCCCAACTGGGTTTGGGTTGCCAGCGCAATCACATAACGGGCATCTTCCTTGGCCCATCCCTCCAGCAAGGATTTGTTGGCGGGGTTTTTCGCCAGAACTTTATTCTCGGCAAAAACATAAGGCCTTAACTCACTATAGAGTTCGTGGTAATAATTATTCTGTATATCGATTGTTCCCACAAACAGATCAACAAGACCGGCCTTCTCAATTTCCTCCGGAATGACAAAATCCTTATCAAAAAGAACATAGCGCTGCGATTTTTCCGTATAGGAGCACAAACGGAATTTTTCAATTTCTTCGACAAGCAGCCGGGAAACACCAACTACATCAATATTAAAGACGGCATGTTCCGCAACCGAACTGTGTCCCATTTCAAAAACAATGTTGCGGTTCGATTTACGCGCCTTATCAACTTCTTTGCGGGCGATTTGACGCAACTCATCCACTGATTTGGGGCTGCGGCTGATCCGGGCATAGGCGGCGGAAATGGTCTCCGGTGTAATATCTTCCTCAAACGCGCACTTATCCTTGAGTTCGCGAATCAAATCATAGTCTATATTGTAACCGGCAAGAAGAATTTTCATAAGTAATTTTTATTTATACTTTCACGAAGGCATTGATTGCTTATTTGCAATAAGTATTTCAATATAAATAACAAGTCAAGGATTTGCTTTGGGATAATTGAGGCAATAAGATTGCATACTTTTCACCGACAGCGGACTTGGCTCCAATTACCCCTGAAACACGAGTTAGCTGAGTGAATCATAGATGTTTTCCTGTCTGGCGAGGACACTGATATGATGCCGGAAGAGTATTGATTTAAAACCTGACCAATTCCACCTGGCCCAAAGTACGGCCTAAAAAGCGTTCTCCGATTGTTTGAAAACGATAGGGGACATCACTGACACAAAACAGATATTGAGGCGGTTGCCGGTTTTGATTTCCCAAATTGAGACGGTTCAGCAAATCGACGGTTGCATCAGCCATCGCCTCCGCCGAATCTATCAGCTTTATTTTTGGTCCAACAATCTCCTGCAATAATGATTTTAAAAGCGGATAGTGGGTGCATCCTAAAACCAGGGCGTCAATTTGTTCGGCCAACACCGGTTTTAAATATTCATGGGCTATGAGCCTGGTGGCGGGATGATCGAACCAGCCCTCTTCCACCAGAGGAACAAAAAGCGGACAGGCCTGAGAATAAATCTTTATTCCGTTATCCAGAAGATGGATTGCCCGGGCATAGGCATTGCTGTTAATTGTTGCCGGAGTGCCGATAACACCGATTGATTTTGTCGTCGTTTCGGCGACGGCGTTGCGGGCGCTGGCCTCAATGACCTCCATTACCGGCACTGTAGATAAATCTTTAATTGCCTGATAGGCAACGGCGGCCATAGTATTGCAGGCAACAACCAGCAGCTTGACATTTCTTTTCAGAAGATACTCGGTGATCTGGCAGGCATAACGGTTGATGTTTTCCACGGACTTGGTGCCGTAAGGCACTCGCGCGGTATCTCCAAAATAGATTATGTTTTCGAAAGGCAGGCGTTCCATAAGGGCTCGTACGACCGTCAAGCCGCCGATACCCGAGTCGAATACACCTATCGCCTGATTTGTTTTAATATCCACTTAATTATCTTTCTACCTGGTCTTTATTCTTTGATGAAAAACTGCAATTTAAGATTACTGACCTCCACAATATCGCCGTCTTTAAGATCGTATCGGCGATCTATTGCTTTGCCGTTAACTCTCAACTCTCTGCCGCCGGACGGAGTAATAAAATAACCTTCTTTGCGGCGGTTGACTAAAGCGGCCAACTTGGGAGCAAAAAACCCTTTCAATCTGATGGCCGATCCTTCTTCCTTGCCGATGGCGGAGACTTTTTCTTTCAGTTCATATTCTCTCTGCTCCGTTGATCCTTCAACAACAAAAAAGCCTCCCAACGGTTCCGGGGTACTTCTATCGGCAGCGGCAAGAATTTTCTTTTGATCATCCGGGGCAATAACCATTGTTTCATCCATGGAACGACCGCGCATGGTAAAACTTTTCTTCTCTTCTTCCCTGTTTTTATCGGAAGAGACAAGTAAGGTATGCACACCGATTAAAACCACGTCGCCGTTGAAAAGCTCGGCCCTGGATATTTTCTGGCTATTAACATACGAACCATTCAGGCTTCCCAAGTCTTCCAGCACCACATCGCTGCCCTGCATTTTAATCTGTGCATGATGTCCGGATACCGCCTGATTATCAATTATAATATCGTTATCCGGTTTTCGTCCTATAGTAGTCACTTCTTTATCCAATGTAACATCCTGGATAACAGCTTCTTTGTATTTAAGCAGGACCTTTGCCATTTATCACCTCCGAAAAAATTCCAAAAATTTAAACAAAGCCGCATACCATTTTTTCTTCTCAATATGACCAATAACCACAGTAATATTATCCTTGCCGCCCTTTTTGTTGGCGGCATTAATCAGCAAATCACAGGCGGAGCCAAAATCGCCTTTATGAGAAATGATTTTCAATACATCCTCATCTGTTACCATAGTATTAAGGCCGTCGGTACACAAGAATAAAATGTCGTCACCGAACATGGTAAGCTCATCCAGATCTGCTTCCATCTTCGCACTGATACCCAGTGCTTTTGTGAGCACATTCTTCATTTCCGACCTATCTGCTTCTTCCTTTGTGATAATATCACGCCTTACCTGTTCATTAACCATTGTATGATCATCGGTCAGCTGGTCGATGTTACCGGCGCGAAGCAGATAGGCGCGACTGTCACCGATATGCGCGATACTCAATTTATTGCCGTTTAGAAGAACCGCTACAATAGTGGTGCCCATACCCTTTAATACAGGTGAACTTTGCGCCACTTCATAAACTGCCTGATTGGCCAGGCGAATCGCACAGTTCAGCTTGTTGGTGGCTTCGGAATATGCAGGATTAGAACGACCGATTATCTTCTGCGGTCCTTGAAAATAATCTCGAATAACATTGACCGCCAATTTACTTGCTACTTCACCCGACGCATGTCCGCCCATACCATCGGCAACAACAAGAAGCCCCAGCTTTTCATCCAGATAAAATTCATCTTCGTTATTGACACGAACCAACCCTCGATCAGTTTTTCCGACGGCAGTTAAATCCAATTAAGCCTCCTTATTTGAGCAAGCTAGCAAATCATCTGCTAATAATTTGCCGGTCTGATAACGGTCTTCCACATTTTTTGCCAGAAGCTTTTCCACTATGGGAGCCATTTTCTCCGGAATTTGGGGAGAAAGTTTCTTAAGTGACGGAGGTACAGATGATGTAATGTTGTACATAAGGGTCGTAATGCTCTCTCCCTTAAAAGGCTTCTCTCCAGCAATTAGTTCATATAAGACGACTCCCAGTGAAAATAAATCAGACCGACCGTCCACTTTTTTACCGGCAATTTGTTCCGGCGACATATAACTGGGGGTGCCAAGGACAACTCCGGTTTGTGTTTTGGATGTGGACATAACACGGGCAATTCCGAAATCCGCTACTTTGACCTCGCCATTGCCTAAGATCATAATGTTTGCCGGTTTAATATCACGGTGAACTATGCCGTTGGCGTGAGCATAATCCAGTGCGGAGGCAACACAGGAAATGACTCGGATTATTTCTTCCTGCGGCAGGAGATTTTCTTTCCTGCAATATTTTGTCAGATCGGGGCCGTCTAGTAATTCCATAGCCATATAGGCAATATCATAATCCTCGCCAACATCGAAAATGGTAACAATATTAGGATGTGACAATTTACCGGCTGCTTCCGCCTCCCGGAAAAATCTTTTTTTCACCTCCGCTAACTGTTCCGATTCAATTTCTTCATATCTCAACGTCTTGATGGCGACTTCGCGATTAATACGCGGATCTTTACCCAGAAAGACCGTGCCCATTGCACCGCGTCCCAATTCCCTGATAATTTCATAACGTCCCAGAGTGGGTTTGATTTCGGTCTTATCCATAATCACGGTAGCATCTTTTTTGGCTCCGGACCGACCAAATACGATTGTTTGTCCGGCTGCATTCAGTTTCTTAATGCGATCATTGACGTCTTTGAAATTACCGGCCTTAGCAATATGCTCATAAACCGCTGCCGCTTTATTGAACATGCGTTTTCTTTCAAAATCCAGTCCCAGATTATAGAGCAGCTCCTTAACCGATTCATCTTCAACGGGACATTTTCGGAATTTGTCAAAAGCCATATCCAGCAAACCCTGCCCCTGGAAAGATAAGCCCAGCATTTTGTTTGTTTCAAAACCATCCGCCTCCATGTAATCCTTGGTTTTTTCCGTCAGCAGATAACGCTTGGAAATGATCAGGATGGAGCCGAGAGTTAACATGATCGCCGGATATAACGATTTGATCCAATACCCGTAAGCAGCAAAAAGGTAAATTGTTGTAATCATCCAGGCGACAAGAAGAGAAAAAGAAACAATGGCGCTGATACCGGCCCTGATTTGCGGAATAATCAGCGCAATATATAATCCGAAGACAATAATCATAATCAATTCAAGAGCAGTCGCCCAATTCGGACGTTCTATGTGGTTATCGGTAATGATATTTTCAATTACATTGGCCATGATTATCCCCGAACTGACACCGGCTGCCGTAGGGGTGTCTTTCATCATGCCTGAACCCGCCGTGCTTTGGGCGACAATTACTATCTTATCTTTGAAAACATTCGGTGCAACTTTCTTATTGATTACATCAAAAAATGAATAATACGGAATACCCTCGGTAAAACTGATTAACATCCTGTTGTAGTCACACAAAGGAATGGTTTTTCGGCCGAATTTTATTTCCTTGCCCAGTTGTACATTGCTCAAATCGAAATTGAGATATTTTAAAGTCAGTTGCAGGGCAAATGAAGGAAAGATTCTTTCTTCAAAATTAATAAACAGCGGCTCACTGCGCACAGTGCCGTCGCTGTCGGCAACAACGGTAACGTGGCCTAATCCCTGGGATACTGCCGCAAACTCAGGTACGGGGGGCGCCATTTCACGTGCGGTGATACTGTAATCTATACCTGTATGCGAAATTGAGTTTTTTTGCAGATAATCCGGGAGACTGACAGCTATTCTACCGGTGGGCTTACCGGGTATAAAGAATAACGGCAGTACAACATTTTTACCGGCGGCAATTGAATTGGCCAAAATAGCATCATTATCAAGCTTTTTTTCGGTTTCTTTCAGCAAAGTCAAAACGGAACTGAAACCTTTTTGCGCATAACCAGGATTGCTTTCCATATTATTAATCAGATTGCGTACTTCCAGGAGCCCTTGATTGGAATCTTTTCCCGAATAAATTATATCCAAACCGACCACTTTGACATTATACGACTGCAGCAGGTCAACCATCGAGGCGATATAAGCACGGGGCCAGGGCCAGCGGCCAATGTTGGCAATGCTTTGTTCATCAATGGTAACTACAACTACGGGAGCTGTAAATTTTTTTCCCTGCAGACCCGCGTTTAAATCATATATCCCGTATTCCAGTTTTTCCAATGGACCCCAGGAAATGAGAAAAGCGACGAGCAAAAACAGCATTAAAACGACGCCCAGAATGAAATCCGTAATCGTAGACTTTTTAATTTTCTTCATGTAGAGCCCTTTTCAGGAACAACCAAAAACCTGAGCCATCAGGGGTGGCTTTTTTAGCATAAGTAGCGAAAATATAGCAAGTTTTCCAGTTCAGATTATATTCGTTGTTGTATTAATCAATACCGTTTCGCACTTGTTTTCCAACATTACTCGTATGGTTATCGGCATTGGAAGCATATAACTTGATACCCTGATATCTTATAACTTAAACATTTCGCATAATCACATCGCTCATGCAGGAACAATTAATATTCCCGGTCTTTTTTTCCGAGGTTAATGTTTCGAATACAATTTGATACAAGCAAGACCGTTTTGTATGCCTTTTTTTGTTGCCGGTGGAAAATTCAAAATCGCCTCTGCGAAATTACCGAACTATTTTCAGTCACTTGCAAGTAATAGTATTCTTGATCAATATGTGTTATAGCGCTTTCGGTGTGATTTCCGGAAATACACTGATGACAGTAAAAATCGGGAAATGAAAAACAAGGTAGAGATATGCAAGAATTTCTAGTTGTGGCTGCAATCGTCCTGGTGCTCTTTTTCCTCCCCCGCTTCATGGGACGAAAGGCAGAACCTGCACCCCAACAAGATAGTCCTGGAATTATAACCACACTGACAGGATGGATGCGTCTGGCTATCCTGGTCACAATCTTCTGGATCGCCGGTTTGGCTGTATATTTAAAACCATGGGAAAGCTGTTCGATGTTATTTATCTATGTCGCGTTAAGTCCTGTTGCTGTCGGCTGGGGCGCCTTCTGGGTGTGGTCCGGCTACAAAAAATACCACCGCTGATATATTTATTAATTTTCGCTGAAAATTTTTAAACCCGGAAGGACGGCAATCCCGCAAAATCCAGTGTCGCAAAATAATCGTCTACAGTCTCAGGGCGGCGGATCGGGATCACTTCTCCATTTTCCCGCAGCAGCAGTTCCGCCGAGCGGAGTTTGCCGTTATAATTAAATCCCATGGCATAACCATGCGCTCCCGCATCATGAATAACGACGATGTCGCCTCTTTGCAGTTCAGGCAAAACACGGTCAATGGCAAACTTGTCGTTGTTTTCACACAGCGAGCCCGTCACATCATAAATAATATCATGTGGTTTTTTCTCTTTGCCGACAACGGTAATGTGATGATAGGCTCCATAAAGCGCCGGTCGCATCAGATTGGCCATGCAGGCGTCCAGTCCGGCAAATCTTTTATAAGTATTTTTAATGTGCAAAACCTGGGCGACAAGATACCCGTAAGGACCGGTGATGTAGCGCCCGCATTCCGTATAAAGTTTAATGGGGGCGAGGCCGTTGGCCACAATTATTTTTTCATATTTTTCTTTGATGCCCCGGCTGACGGCCTGAAGATCAATGCGCTCCTGCTCGGGACGATAAGGAATTCCTATGCCGCCGCCGATGTTGACAAATTCAAAACGAATATTCAGTTTGTGGCTCAATTCCACAATAAGATTGAACAGAATCTCCGCCGTTTCTACAAAATAACCGGCTTCAAGTTCATTGGACGCCACCATGGTGTGGATACCGAAGCGCTTGATCCCTTTATCTCTGCATGTTTTATAGCCTTCCATAAGCTGTTTGTGGGTAAAACCATACTTGGCGTCTTCCGGATGGCCGATGATAACGTTTCCCTTTTTCAGGCGGCCGGGATTGTAACGGAAACAGATCAGATCAGGCAAACCCGCATATTGTTCCAGGTATTTAATATGACTTATGTCATCCAGATTAATTATTGCACCGAGCTCTTTTGCTTTGAGAAAATCCACCACCGGCGTGTCGTTGGACGTAAACATTATTTCATCGCCAATGATTCCGGTCTTTTCGGACATGATCAATTCGGCAAGTGAACTGCAGTCCGCTCCAAAACCTTCCTTGTGAAGAATTTTCATGAGATACGGATTTGGTGCGGCTTTAACGGCAAAATATTCTTTAAACCCCTCATTCCAGGAAAAGGCGTTTTTAAATTCCTGCGCATTGTCGCGGATGGCCTTTTCATCGTAAATGTGAAAGGGCGTAGGATACTTTTTAATAATTTCTTCCAGTTGCTTTTTGGTAAAGGGCAGTTCTTTTCCCGACATGGAATGACAACTCCTTGTTTATTCAAAACTTATTAATGTTAGCCGGAAATATACTTTAATGCAAGGTAAATCATGGCGGAAATAAGGGCGGAAATGGGAATGGTTAATATCCAGGCCCAGATAATATTGCCGGCGACACCCCAGCGTACGGCATTAAGTCTTTTGGTAGAGCCGACACCGACAATAGCACCGGTAATAGTATGGGTAGTGCTGACCGGTATACCGGCAATAGATGCTCCAATGATGGAGCAGGCGGCAGCAGCTTCAGCGCTGAACCCACCGATTGGGCGCAGTTTGGTAATTTTTGTCCCCATTGTTTTAACAATGCGCCAGCCGCCGAACATTGTGCCAAGGGCGATGACGGAGTAACACATGATAATTATCCAGTAGGGGATATTGAAGCTGGAGTCTATAAGGCCTTTACTGTACAAGAGAATAGCGATGATTCCTATTGTCTTCTGGGCATCGTTCATCCCATGACCAAGAGAATAAATTGCCGAGGAAACTAATTGTAATTTACGATAAAGCTTATCTGAACGTGCTACATTGGAATTGCGATTAAGGTTTAAAGAAATCACCATAAAAATATAACCTAAAATCAAACCAATCGCCGGTGAAAGAACTATGAAGGCTGTTGTTTTGGTAATGCCGGCCCAAACCAGTGTATCGGTTCCACCTTTGGCAATGCCGGCCCCAATTAATCCCCCTATCAAAGCGTGGGAAGAACTGCTGGGAAGACCATAGTACCAGGTGATGAGATTCCAAATAATAGCTCCGCCCAAAGCAGCAAAGATTAATCCATTATCGATGATATCCCGATGGATAATTCCCTGGCCAATAGTATGAGCAACCGCTGTTCCAATAAAAAATGCGGCGACAAAGTTAAAAAATGCCGCCCAGAGCACTGCATGCTGTGGAGAAAGAACACGGGTAGAAACAATTGTAGAAATGGCATTAGAAGAATCATGAAAACCATTAATAAAGTCAAATACCAGGGCGACAGCAACCAGAAAAATTACAAACCCCATGGAATCAAGCATGTTTTAAAACGATTCCCTCCACAATATTGGATACATCCTCGCATACATCAAGGGATTCTTCGATGCGTTCAAAAATTTCTTTCCATTTAATCAGCTCAATGGGATCTTGTTCCTTCACAAAGAGATCGGCCATTATGGTTCGCATAACAACATCGCCGGTGTTTTCCAATGTGTTAATCTCTACACAGGCTTCCAGAATCATTTTAGCATTCTTCATATCGCGCAATGCATGAACAACGATCTTTATTTTAGCGACGGCTTCAACTAAAATTTTAGCTTGCTTGATTATTTCATCATCGGGTCTTTTTACCTTGTAAAGGTAGATCCGGACGGCAGTTGCTTCAATCATATCCAGAATGCTGTCCATCTTATTGACAAGCGCATAGATATCTTCGCGATCAAGGGGCGTAAGAAAAGTTTTGTGCATTTTTTCGTAAGTACGATGGGTGATTACATCCGCTTCGTGCTCGAGTTCCTTGAGTCGGGAAATTTTAGCTTCCGAGTAATCATGCTTTTCCGTCATGGCCAGGAAAAAGCGGCTGCCTTCTTCTATTTTATTAGCTAATTCTTCGAAGTAATCGAAAAATTTTTCTTCTTTGGGAAATAGACGCATAAATAACCCCTCCTTAGGGTTAAATGAACTGTCGGAATAAACGTTGGCAGAGCTCTAGCGGATTAGAGGGAAAAATGCAAGGTTTTTAAGGGGGGACGGCAACTGCATTGCCGTATGTAAAAAACCGGGAAAAAATAAAGGCAAGGGAAAAATACTTAATTATATAAACAAACTAGATCAATTAACTTACCGTCGTCTGCCGTATAAAAATCATTCGGGATAGCCTTTCGGCAACATTATTAAGCCTGCGGCAATCCGCCACGAAACATGAAGTAAACGGCGCCGACAAGACACAGTCCGGCCCAGAGATAATCCAGCTTCAGCGGTTGTTTCATGTAAAGAAAAGCAAACCCAGCAAAAACAACCATAGTAATTACTTCCTGAATAACTTTCAGCTGGCCCAGATTATAATACTGAAAACCAATTCGGTTGGCGGGAACCTGCAACACATATTCAAAGAAAGCTATGCCCCAACTTAAACCAATAACGATAAACAGGGGTTTGTTATTCATGCTTTTTAAATGACCGTACCACGCAAAAGTCATAAATAAGTTGGAAAAAAACAATAAAATAATCGGTCTGAACATTGAAAAGTATATAATCCTCCTGAAAATAATTTTCGTATTAAAGATGCATCTTTATAAAGAGAAATCCATCGACCGGGCAGTGTTCTCTTTTCCCAATGTATTTGAACGCATTTAGCACAATAATCCGGCAGTTTCAATTTATCCGGTTAAAATTATTGGTGTCGGCAAAAATAGAAATTTCATTCAGATCAACAGAAACATATTTGCACAATCTTAATAAATATCTTGAATGGAATGTGCGCGGGCTGTAAAATTTGATTATCTTTTAAAAAGTCCCCCGGTCCGTTATAATAAAAAAAATCCATTTGCCAGAAATATGTGTAGAAATTCAACAAAATCCGAATCATGTTTATGAAAATTTTTTAGAGGTATGCTATGCCTGAATTACCGGAAGTAGAAACACTGTGCCGACAGCTGCAAAAGAAGATTGCCGGAAAGAAAATTGTATCTTCAGAAATCTATGATTCAAAACTGGCTCATATAAAGGACATTCGGGGAAACACAATTGTGGCGGTGAGGCGCAGCGGCAAAACCGTTGAGATGATTCTCAACGACGGCAATTCTGTTTTGATCCATTTGCGCATGACGGGCAGGCTGTTGTGGCAGGAAAAATCAGAAGGCGGGCCAAAGCACAGCCGCTGGCGCATCTCCTTTGACCGGGGAAATGTTTATCTGGTGGACCCCCGCCGCTTTGCTACGATCAAGATTTTGCCGACAAACGCTTCTCCAAGCGGTAATGACATTATGCAGGATTTTAATGAGCAATTCTTTATCGAAAAGCATGGCCGCCGCAAAACAAAAGTGAAGAATCTGATTATGGATCAAAAGGCGCTAAGCGGCATCGGCAATATTTATGCCTGTGAAATATTGCACTGCGCCGGTATTCAGCCGGAACGACCGGCAGCCAGCTTAACAAACAAAGATTGGAAAAAGATATTTACGAAAACTAAAAGTATTCTCAAAAAGGCAATCGAGAAAAGAGGAACTTCGATTTCCGATTGGCGTGATCTGGACGGCTGCAAAGGAGAAAATCAGTTTGAATTAAAAGCTTACGGAAGGGAAGGGGAGAAGTGCATTAAATGCGGCGCCACGATTATCAGAATCAAACAGGGAGGCCGCAGCACTTTCTATTGCCCCGTCTGCCAGAAATGAAGCGGAAGATATGCGGCTCAGCCGGTTCACAAACGCCCCTTCACAAAAGGGGACGGTTCTCTTTTATTGATCAATCTGAGAATGCTACGAAAATCATAAAAGAGAACCGTCCGCTTTGATTGATGCCATAGGGGTGAATTCAAGTTTGTAATGAGGATCGTTAAGCAATATGCTTACAATCGGTTTGTTTCCCGTGCGAGCATTTCTTCGATGTTGGGAGCCTCTGTTTTTTGAAAGTCGAACAGTGAGTAGAACTTAATTTCGCCCAAAGCCACTTCCAGGTAAAAACGATTGCCGCTGACTGTCTTGAAGGATATCTGTCGCAATTGCTGTTTTTCAATTCCAGTTTTGATGGCAATCTGCACCGTCTCGTTGACCACCAGCATTTTAGGTTGATTGTGACTCACAAAAATACCGGTCTTGCTTTCCAGATCAACTCGAAACTTACCGACACATTGATTCAATAATTCGCCAAGGCTGCTGGCCACTTCATCCGAAGTGTGGCTGTGCGCCAAATCGTCCTCAGGTACTCCCATTCCGATCATGTAATTCCGGTAAATTTCCATGGCCGCATCTTTTGTAAAATTAATGATGATCAATCCGGAAAAGTCGCCCTGAAAAAGAACAAAACAACCGATGTCAGGTTTCAAGCAGGTATTCTCGATCTCCTTGACCATCGGTGAGATGGAAATGGTATTTTTTATAGTATTCGAAAGGACCGATTGGACAGAGCAGCAGAGAATCCTGATAACATTATCTGTAGCGACGATCATTTGACCTACGAGTTGTTCCTCCATCATTACTTTTCCCTCCTGAGAAAGATAGCGGCACTGTATTATGTCAGTCATTGCCGATTAAAATCTTGTATGCTTAAAGAAATTCATCAACTGAAGTGGACAATAAATACACTTTAAGTGGACGAACCGGCAAAATAACTCCACCCGCGATTAAAAAATAAAATAAAAACCGACACTGCAAACAGACCCGTGTCGCGGACGAGATAGAGCCAGTTTATGCTTCCGCTTGCTCCGCCAAAGCAGCCGCAGGAAATATCCAGTCCCCGCACCAGGTTAATAGATAACGCCGTAGCAAAAACGAGAAACAGCAGGGCCGAAAGCAGGGAAGCACCGCGCACATAAATGCCGGCAATAAGGGCTGCCGCCAGCAATATCTCCAGCCAGGGTAAAACAACGGCCAGCAGATTAATCGCCCCGTCGGGCAACAACTGGTAATTATAGATGGCGACGGCAAATTCCTGTGGAGAAATAATTTTTCCCACACCGGCATATAAAAATAAAACTCCAAGAGCCAGACGGCAAATCAAGATTGTTATTGGAACGATGTGAACAAAGAATTTATGATGTTTCATTTATTGCCTTCCGTCACAGGATAACCGGCTTTTTGCCAGAGGCTCCAGCCGTCAATTAAAACTTTAACGGCAGGAACCCCCTGCAACTTTAATCCCTGTGCTGTTTCATGGCTAAGGGGACAGTGTGGACCATCACAATATGTTATTACTATGGAGCCCGGAGAAATCATTTGTTTTAATTTGGCTAAGTGGAGTGTAATCTCGTCGGGATAAATATTTATCGCACCGGCAATATGACCTTCCTCAAAACTGAAGGGATCACGGGCGTCAACGAAGACCACTTTATTTTTCAAATAAAGATCATGCGCCTCTTCAAGTGTTATTTCCGGAATTTTTGCCTGCTGAACGTTGAAAGTTTTTGCCGGGGAAAATTCGAACAGAGAAATTCCGGCCGGTCGCAGTGCGTTGAACACGATGGCGACCAATACCGCTAAAAGGAAAAGCAGCACGGCCTCTTTAAAAGCGGGGTAAAGTATTGCAGCGATTTTTGATTTGGTCTTTTGTAGGAAATCAGTCATGAAAAATATCCGGCGTCCTATACATTCCCGGCAAGTTTATCAGATGCGATGATCCATTGGCGGATCTGATTTTTCGCCGGCACTTCTCCGACCGATACCACCTTATCGTTAATGACAAGGGCTGGTGCACCCATCAATCCGTAGCGCGAAATTTCCTTTACATCAGTAATATGGTGCAAGTCGGCGGCAATTTTCATTTCCGACAGAACATCGCGAACATCTGATTCCAGCTGGGAACAGCGGGCACACCCCATGCCCAGCACGGCTATTCTCAATCCCGGAATATTTTCCACTTCTACGGGCAGTCCCCGGGCTATTTTAAATTCACGTAGAACAGCTTTTTTGTAAGCCTCCTGCATTTTCGCCGGTATATAGTTATTCAAGGAAATTATCTCAAGAAGCCGCGCTTGAATTGCATCATCACCCAGGTCTTTTTGGGACCTTGCTGCTTCTTTTATGGCTTCATCCAAACCGACAATACCGATCAACCGGCCGTTTATCATTACTTGTTTGATTTCATTCTGCGGCATATTATCTCCTGTGAGGTACATTTATTTATTGATGTGCGGCGATTTCGTCAAGAACAATATTTGATGAAATTGTAAACCGAATCAATTATTATGGTTGACATTTTGCATCTTTTTGCCTAAAAAACCCCTGAAAATCTCATTCTGGAGGCGATTTCTTGGATACAATCGAGAGACTGAAAGACAAAGCAATTAAAAAGAACGGCCTTTCCGCCGCTGAGGCTCTGGATCTTTTCATCGAAGGCACGGACCGCACTTTCCGGGTTATGGCTGCAGCCACCGAAATACGCGAGCACTTTAAGGGAAAGGATATCATTCTTTGCGGCATAACAAACGCAAAATCAGGTAAGTGCCCGGAGAATTGTTCTTTTTGCGCCCAGTCCGCCAACTATGAAACGGAAGCGTCAACTTATCCTCTGCAAAAGGCCACCCGGATTATCGCGGAGGCCGCTGTGGCCGCCCGCAACGGCGCAGAGTTTTTCGGAATCGTCACCAGCGGTAAAACCATCAAAACCAAAAAAGAATGGTCGGAAATTTTCAAGGCGATCGACGGGGTCG
>JBDKVD010000169.1:0-4980 GCA_039679325.1 Smithella sp. | reverse complement strand
AGGAGTTCGTGGTTGTAAATTATGCTGAAGAAGTATCCATCCAGGCAGTAATTCTGAAGGATGCCAAAGAGGAAATAGTTGGTATTGGCAGGTTTTATCTTGATGAGAATACCCATACCGCCGAAGTCGCCTTCACGGTCAAGGACGCATTCCATAATCGTGGTATTGGCACCGAACTGCTGGCTTATCTTATCTATCTGGCTAAGAAAAGAGGTTTGATCGGGTTTGTGGCGGAACTGTTGACAGAGAATAAGCCCATGTTCAGTATTTTAAATAAGGCCGGTTTTAAGCTCGTTCGGGTCGAAAATAATATGTATTTTATGAGGTTGACCTTTTGATTCCCAATAGTCTTCTTGATAAGAACTTCCTAATCAATATCTTCTTGACTCACAAAATCTTTCTTCATATATTCCCCCTCCGTAAAAAAGAAGTGTTTGTTAAGTTGGAGTGCAAAGCAATAATAAAAAACGGATCATAAAGCACGAGATGGATCATTTTGATGGAATAGCAATAGTGGATAAGGAAACTATGACGACCTCGTAAAAAGGCCGGATGCTGCGTTGCGCTTCATCCTCGTCACTGCGGCGTAGGCTAAGTACGCCTCATTCCTCGGCATTCGCGCGCCTTGCCTGCGACCTTTTTGCGAGGTCGTCTAAAAATTGTTTATTTCGTGACTTTTTACGAATCCATCAACTATGACAATCCGGGAATTGCATTAATATTTAAAGGAAAGGTTTTATTTTTTTATGGACATCCGGGAACAATTCGCTGAACTTGACCTCTGGCCCAGTTCAGCCCTTGACAAGAAAAAAGAGATCATCACTGTTTCGCCATGCGGTGACACTGATTTCGAAGCACTTACTTGTATGTACGATACTTATGAGCCGAAGGCCGCCATCCAGGGGCTTCCCCCGGTCGACAAGAATACCCGTATCGAGTGGATTCGTAGCTGCCTCCGCACAGCAATGAACCTGAAGGCCGAGCTTGGGGGTAAGATAGTGGCCCATGGCATGCTCTTTCCCATGCGCGATCAGGCTGTAGTCGAGTTAAATCTTTTTGTACACAATCAGGCTCAGAACCGCGGCATCGGCAGCATTGTCTCATTCCTGCTTTTTGCCGCTGCGAAACGACTCGAATGTAAAAAGGTCTGGGCATTCGAAAGTCGCAATAATACCCGTGCCCTTCGTATATATTATAATATCGGTTTTCACGAGGTCCGTCGCGAGGGTTATGAAGTGGATCTGGAGCTCAGCCTGGACAATATATCCGCAACACCGGAACTGTCCGAGATCATCACGCCTGTTGGTCCATCAACGGGACATGTCCAAGCGCCCGACTACCTGAGCAGTCAAAGTGTTCTGCCGGACACCTGCTCCGTCATCATCTACTCGCCCCGGTTTGAGGAATTTACCATCAGCGAAAAACACCCTTTCGTTACCAATCGTTCCCGCCTCTTCCTCAATATGTGCAAGCGTCACAACGTGCTTCACCTTCCCGGCACGCAGATTATGGAACCCGTGCCCATCGATGAAAACTCCGTGCTTGCCTTCCATGACAGCCAATACTATCACTATCTGGTCATGGCCTCTCATGGGGTATTCAATCCCCGCATGCTCACCTATAGCATCGGCAGCGACGACAATCCCGTTGCCCGCGGTGTACTCGAATACTTCCTGCTTGCCGTTGGTGCATCCGTCATGGGCGCCGATCTCCTGATGTCACAGCCGAACGTAGACCTAGTCTTCAGTCCCACCGGCGGCTTCCATCATGGCGGTCCCGACTATGCCTCCGGATTCTGTTATCTGAACGATGTCGTCATCGCCATTAAGTATCTGCTCCAGCAGAATTACCGCATCCTTTACTTCGATATTGATGCCCATCACGGAGACGGCGTCCAGTTTGCCTTCTATGACGAGCCCCGCGTTCTCAACATCTCGCTTCATGAATCTGCCCGCACGCTCTTCCCCTGGAACTCCGGCTTTGAAAACGAACTTGGCGAAGGTCCCGGTTATGGTTACAACATCAACGTACCCCTTGCACCGGGCACTGAGGACGAAATCTACCGCGAAGTCTTTCAACGCATCGTCGCGCCTCTTGCTCGCGCATACAAGCCAGACATCTGTATCCTTGCCGCCGGCGTCGATGCAATGTATACTGATTCAATGTCGCATCTTTCGTTGACCAACAATATCTATGTCGAAGTTATCCAAGGTATAAGGAATTTGGTGCCGAAGATGTTAATGCTAGGCGCAGGCGGTTACAATCCACGCAACATTGCCCGCAATTGGACTCTCGCCTGGACAGTGCTTCACGATGCCGAACCTGAAGGCGACTATTTTGGTCAGATGGGCGGCCGAGCCGCCGCAGTCATCGAAGGCGCCTCGCTCAGGGACTCTTATCCCTTCGTCTCGACCACCAGGATTGCCGAAGCCCGCGCCGAAGCCCATCGCGTCATGGCTTACATCGAAAAAAATGCGTTCCCAATCCATGACCTCACGCCGCAAACAGAGTGATTTGTCTTCAACAGGGTATTGGAAAAACAGTTAAAATTTCTTGCCAGGAACTACTTTCGGCCAAATGAGATTCCCAGCTTTCTCATACGGTGCCTGAGGGTGTTCGGGTTAATACCGAGCAATTCAGCAGCGCCTCCCTTTCCACTTACCCTGCGTTCTACTTTGTTCAAAACGGCTTCAATGTGCCGGGCTTCCATCTCATCGAGCCGTTGAGTCTCTTGTCCTTCCTCCGGTTTGTGCTCACGCGATGGTAAGTCGCAGCTGATGGTATCACCAAACGTCAGATGTTTACTCCTGGAGAGGATGATCGCTCTTTCCACTACATTTTCCAATTCCCGAACATTGCCGGGCCAATCATATTGCATTAGCCGGTCGAGCTCGCCCGGGGAGGGGATTGGAATATGAGGAAGAACCATTTCGCGCGCTTTCTTGTGGATAAAATGATGAACGAGGATAGGTATATCGTTCTTTCTTTCACGCAGCGGCGGTACCAGGATAGGGAAGACATTCAGACGAAAGAAGAGGTCTTCCCGGAAACGCCCCTTCTTGATCAGATCTTCGAGGTCCCTGTTGGTGGCGGACACAATCCGCACATCGATTTTAATGGTTTTGTTACCTCCAACCCGCTCGATTTCTTTTTCCTGCAGTACGCGAAGGAGGCGGACCTGCACCTGAGGCGGCAGTTCCGAAATCTCATCAAGAAAAATTGTACCACCGTTGGCCCGTTCAAAGCGCCCCCGCTTCTGCGCAATCGCACCTGTAAATGCTCCTTTTTCGTGGCCGAACAACTCGCTGTCGGCGAGCATTTCCGGTATAGCCCCGCAGTTGACCCTGATCAGGGGTCCGTTTCTTTTTGGCGAGAGTTCGTGGATGGCGTTCGCTATTACTTCCTTTCCCGTGCCGGTTTCTCCAATCAGAAGCACCGGGCTCAACAGGGGAGCGACCAGCCGCACATTCTCCATTACCTGCTTCAGACCATAATCAGCGCCTACAAGCGTTCCGCTGATGTCCTTCCTTAATTCATTCTGGAGATAGTGTTTGTCATCTGCCAAGTGTTCCTTTATCCTGACTATCTCACGATATTGTTGATGATTGGCGAGAGCAATGGCTGCCGGCTCGTTCACCAGACCCCAGGCTTTCAGATGCTCATCGGTGTACTTTCCCTCTCCATTTACAATGGCAATAAAAGACCCCACATATTTCCCTTCTATCATCAAACGATTGACGAGCACCGAGGAAGGCGGCCAGTTCAGGCCATTTGCCAGGCAGCGAATAATCGGATCATCGCCGGTGCTGTTTACATTCCTGGCCCGGGGAAACAGTTCCGGCTCCTCAATTTGAAGGTAGGGGGTGGGTGGCAAGAAGATTTCTTCTGAAGTGAGACGAGCCCCCGCCGAATCGGCAGTTGCGACGCCCTTAAAACATCTGGTTCCCCGGTCGTATGTCAAGATCATTAGTTTATCTACGGGCATCACCTGGCTCACGAATTGGAAACACAACCATAAGGCCTTGTCGATCTCCAGACTCCCGCACATGCGAACGGAGACCTCACGGAAAAATACATTCTCATCAATCACTACGTTACTCTTTCTCCTTGAATTGTTGAATGCGTCGATTTAGCATGAGTTTATTGAATATTGCAACTGTATTCGTCATATTTGACGATTTTTAATCGTGTCGTTGCCAAGTCCGCGAATTAAAAACCAACCGCAAGGCCTTGTCGATCTCCAGACTCCCGCACATGCGAACGGAAACCTCACGGAAAAAATCATTCTGATCAATCACTACGTTACTCTTTACTCTGCTTGTTGTCGCTCGCGTCGGTTTAGCATAAGTATGCTGAATATTGCAACTGTTTTCGTCATATATGGCAAAATATGATAGACTCATCGCCAGAGTTGTTTATATTTCTACCATCCCTCTTGTTGTCGTCACATCTGTCATGTATGCATTGAGGTTGCCATATATTGCAATTAAAATCGTCATATGTGGTAATTATGGGATGGTGCCGATGTAAATAATTGAAATAATTGTATAATTAATTGGCATGGTTAATGCTAATACTAAGGGCATGAGATGGGCAGATGAAATAAGATTGAGGACACAACCACAAAGGGAGGAGGAAGTAATGGAACTCCTCCTGGAAACGGCGGCATTGGCCAGTCGAGATGAACAGCCGCAATCGTCGCTGGTCTATTCCCACTACTCTGCACCGGGCGGATTCAGCCTGATTCTTGTCTGGGATACGGCAGTTGTTCCGACGCTGGGAAGCGATACGGCCCTAATCATTCTCGAAGGGCTTAAACCACTCGGACTTCTCGATCATACAGTTATGATCGAGAAATGGAGAAAAGAAAAGTAGGGATATAAAAGCATGGCAATGTCAAAGTTAATAGGACTTTGGTAAATAAACTTGATCTATGCCTACCCAATTTAAAAGGAGATAAAATATGGCAACTACAGAAGA
>JBDKVD010000168.1:0-5030 GCA_039679325.1 Smithella sp. | reverse complement strand
TATGACCGTAGTGTTGACGTACATGTGAGCCGGTTGCGCAAGAAGCTGGCCTCCGGCGACGGCAGGACGGAGCGTATTAAATCAATACGGGGAGCCGGTTATATCTTTGTGTCTTCATTCGCGTTAGCAGACATTGCATTAACTCCATCTGATATATTGGGCCATAAAGAATAAGATTTTAATGAAAAAAAACAGGCTTTTTATCAAAATTTATCTTTGGTTTTGGCTGATAACTATTGTTTTGCTTCTGACTATTTCTGCAATAGACTTGATGACTCAATCCGTCCGGGAAAAAGAGGATTTGCAGCATTTTGTCGGCCATATCCTTGTATTTCAAGGGCAGCAGGCGGTTGATATTTACGAAAACGAAAGCACGGAATCATTTAACAGGTTTATCAAGCACATGGTGGGAATGCCCGGCTTTCGTGTATACATTTATGATAATGAGGGCAGAGAAATAACCGGGCATAAAGCACCGCCCGAAATATCCGCGCTTGTAGCGGCGGCTGTAAAAGACAAGGCAACAGATGCTATTATTTCGACGGATAAAAATCTGGTGCTGAAAAGCATCAACAGCTACAAAAAGAAAAAATACCTGATTGCTGCCGAAGTTCCTCACCGGCCGGTAAGACTGCTACTGCCACTGGGTTCGCGTCCGCCCCCTCCTCCGCCTCCGGGACCGGGGGCGGAACCAGGAACAGAACCGCCGCCGGCACCTTACGGGGACATGTCGTTTCTTTTTCTTCGTCTTATAGCTATTCTTGTTGTATCAGGAATCATTTGCTACTTGCTGGCCCGCTATCTGTCTACGCCAATTATCAAACTCAGTAATGCCACGCGTCGGTTTGCTGTGGGTGATTTTTCCATCCGTGTAAATTCGGAAATGGGCAAGAGAAAAGATGAAATGTCCGATCTGGCTTCCGACTTTGATCATATGGCCTGCCGTATCGAATCTCTTTTAACTTCCCAGCGTACTTTGCTCCGGGACATCTCCCATGAACTGCGGTCGCCGCTGGCAAGGATCAATGTTGCGTTGGAACTATGCCGGAACCATTCGGAGGGGGAAGCGATAGAATATCTGGAGCGCATTGGGCAGGAAGCCGAGACACTTAATGAACTCATAGAAGAGATATTGACCTTAAACCGGGTCGAATCCGGTATTGCGGAATTTAAAAATGAAAAAATTGATCTTGCTCATTTGATCAATCAAATTGCGGTTGATGCCGAATTTGAAGCTAAGAGCCGGAAACGGTCCGTAAAAATTGTTCAGAGTGAACAATGTGTTTTTACGGGCAATGAAAAATTGATCAGGCGGGCGGTAGAAAATATAGTGCGCAATGCCGTAATTTATACGGTTTCCGGCAGTACGGTGGAATTATCGCTCAAAAAAGTTTTATTGGATGGACGTTCGTGTGCTGCAATAAAGGTACGTGACTATGGCCCGGGCGTGCCGGAAAACGAAATCGCCAATATTTTTCAGCCATTTTACCGCATCAATGATGACCGTGACCGGAGAACTGGTGGCGCAGGTATTGGTTTGGCTATTGCAGATGCTGCTATCCGGCTGCATGGAGGAAGTATCAAGGCCGTCAATGTTCCCGGTGGCGGACTAAGTGTGGAAATTACGTTGCCGATGCCAAATTAAGCCGGGTAACGGGTATGGAAGAGTAACGCTGCAGGTGAGGGGGCAACAGGTTATATTCAATGAAAAAAATAACACGCAAAGAGCTCGCCTTTGTGCTGATGGGCTTTGTTGTTCTCCTCGGTGCGGGACTGTTGGTCAGGCATTATTTCTTTGCTAAGGACAAAGTAACATATATTACGGCAAATGCCGGCAGGATGGATATTGAAGAAAGCGTTCTGGCCAGCGGCACCTTGAATGCTCTCAAAACAGTTGAGGTAGGAGCACAGGTTTCCGGCCAATTAAAAAAGTTGCATGCGGCTTTGGGCGATCAAGTTAAAAAAGGTCAGCTGCTGGCAGAAATTGATCCTGTATTACAACTGAACACACTGAAAGATGCTGAAGCTCAGGTAAAAAATTTAATAGCACAGAAACGTTCCAAACAGGCCCTGTTGAAACAGTATGAATTGGCCTATAAGCGGCAGAAGCAGATGGTTGACCAGGATGCCGCACCCCGTGCCGATATGGAAAGCGCAAAGGCTCAGCTCGACTCTACACATGCCGATATTGCTTCCCTGGATGCACAGATCGATAAAGCCAAAATCGCCGTGGATACGGCCAAAGCCAATTACGATTACACAAGAATTGTTGCGCCTATGGATGGTGTTGTTATTTCCATTGTTACCGAGGAAGGGCAAACTGTAGTATCAGCCCAGACCGCCACCACCATTCTCAAACTGGCTAACGTTGGCACAATCACGGTCAAAGCAAAAATATCCGAGGCGGATGTAGGACACGTAAAGCCGGGCCAGACGGTTTATTTTACAACCCTTGGCGATTCTGATACCCGTCATTACGGCATATTGCGCGCCATTGAACCGGGGCCGGATACGACCACCAGCACCAGCGGTACCTCCGGCAGCACCGGGTCAAGCAGCTCCACAAGCAACACGGCGATTTATTACAACGGCTTGTTTGAAGTTCCTAATCCCGACAGGAAACTACGCGTGGATATGACTGCCCAGGTGTCAATTATCCTGAGAGAAGCCAAACAAGCGCTCTGCATTCCGGCCTCAGCCCTGGGCGACAAGGGGAAAGACGGCCGCTATGCGGTGAAGGTCATACGAAACAAGGTGGCCGAACATCGCAATGTTCGCATTGGCATCAACAATAACGTTTATGTGCAGGTGCTCGATGGATTGCAGGAAGGCGACAAAGTCGTCATCGGCGATTCTTCATCTCTTCCTGCGGTTGCGGTGACGGCCAGGCCGGGTGCGCCTCCCGGCGGTGGGCGCTGAACATGACAAGGCCGCTTCTTGAACTCAGAGAACTGGGCCGCTGTTTTCTGGCTGGAGAGCAGAAAATTGCAGCTCTCCGGGGAATCAATCTGACCATTAAAGCCGGTGAAATGGTTGCCATTGTCGGGGCTTCCGGTTCAGGAAAATCCACCCTGATGAATATAATCGGCTGCCTGGACCGGCCGAGCTTTGGCAGCTACATAATTGACGGCCAGGAAACCGGCAGTTTAAACGGCGACGCCTTGGCCCGCTTGCGCCGGGAGTATTTCGGTTTCATCTTTCAGCGCTATCACCTCCTGCCACATCTGAATGCAATTCAAAATACCGAAATTCCCGCTATTTATTCCGGAGTAAAGAAGACGGAGCGCAGGAGTCGCGCTCAGGAACTGCTTGCCCGTTTAAGTCTCAGCGACCGTTCATATCACCGTCCGGGCCAGTTGTCGGGAGGTCAGCAGCAGCGGGTGAGTATAGCGCGGGCGCTGATGAACGGTGGAGATGTGATTCTGGCCGATGAACCGACAGGTGCGCTGGACAGCAAGAGCGGTCACGAGATGATGGATATTCTGCATGAACTGCATGGACGTGGTCATACCATTATCCTTGTTACCCATGATATGCATGTGGCTTCCAATGCCGAGCGGATTATCGAAATAAGCGACGGAGAAATTGTCCGCGATCAACCCAATCCGGATGCGCCGGTGCGGAAGTCCGGTGCCGTCCTGAACAAGCAGCATTCCGGGAAAACGGCGAACGGTTTTGCGGTCAATTGGGGACGTTTTGCCGAGGCCTTTAAAATGGCCCTTATTGCCATGGTTTCGCACAGGCTGCGAACATTATTAACCATGTTGGGAATTGTCATCGGAATTACGTCGGTAGTTTCGGTAGTGGCATTAGGGCAGGGCGCGCGTCAGAAGGTGATCGACGACATCAGTTCCATGGGAACAAATGTTATTGATGTCTATCCCGGCAGTGATTGGGGAGATGACAAGGCCGGCACCATTCACACTCTGATCCCCCGGGATCTGGAAATGTTGAGGTCGCAGGTTTATGTGGATAGTGCGACTCCCGGGACCAGCGGAAGCCTGATATTGCGTTACCGGAATATAAAAGCCAGCGCCTCGGTTGCCGGTGTTGGAGATCAATACTTTCGTGTACGCGGCATCGAAATAGCACAGGGTTCTCCTTTTGGGCAAAGCGATGTACAAAGGCAGGCGCAAGTGGTTGTCATCGATCAGAACACCTGCAAAAAACTGTTTACCGCCGATACTGATCCGATTGGCAAGGTCATTTTTATCGGCAGCCTTCCCAGCCTGGTTATTGCCGTGACAAAGGAGAAGGAGAGCCCGTTCGGCAATAGTTCGAATTTGAATGTCTGGGTTCCTTATACTACGGCGATGGGGCGTCTGCTGGGGCAGCAATACTTCAATTCCATCACGGTGCGCGTACGGGAAGGCATTTCCAACCAGGTGGCCGAACAGAGTATCATAAAACTGTTGAAACTGCGTCACGGGACAAAAGATTTTTTTACCAACAGCAGCGACACTATTCTGAAGACAGTGAAAAAAACAACCGCCACCCTGACTCTGCTGATTTCGGCCATTGCCGTTATTTCTCTGGTGGTGGGCGGTATAGGGGTTATGAACATCATGCTGGTTTCCGTAACCGAACGTACCCACGAAATCGGCATCCGCATGGCTGTCGGCGCCAGGCAGGGCGACATCATGCAGCAATTTATGATTGAGTCTGTTCTTGTCTGTCTTATCGGCGGTCTGATCGGAATTCTTTGTTCTTATGGGATTGGACTCATATTTCCTTTATTTGTTACGGCTATTGCCATGAAGTTTTCCCTCCTGTCCATTGCCGCCGCATTTTTCTGCTCAACATTGATCGGGGTGCTCTTTGGATTCCTGCCGGCGCGCAATGCCGCCAGGCTCGATCCGATTGAAGCTTTGGCAAGGGAGTAGCAGGAAAACCATGACTACCTTCAGAGAATATTTAAACCGGAATACTCTGATAATCTTTCTTGTCGTCAGCAGCCTTTTGTGCGGTTGCAGCCTGCTGCCCCGCAGCGCTTATCAACGGCCGAATGTCCAATTGCCCGCAACGTGGCA
>JBDKVD010000167.1:0-3055 GCA_039679325.1 Smithella sp. | reverse complement strand
GGGCAATCCAGTTCTTTCCCTCATTCTTGCTGTGCAGAAAACCAGTCATCGGCCAAGTCACGCCAGTCAGGATTTTCTTTCTCAATGAGTTCTATTTTCCATTTTCGCGTCCATCTTTTAAATTGTTTTTCTCTTTGTATTGCAGCATGGATATCGCCTACATCCTCGTAATAGACAAGATTATGGACACTATAGTTTTTTGTGAAACCATCAATAAGATTGTTTTTGTGTTCATAAACACGTCTTATCAAATCATTAGTAATTCCGACATATAAAGTGCCATTCCGTTTACTGGCTAATATGTATACATAGTAAGTATTTGTCATGGACAACTTCTCTGGATTGCCCGGTCAGGCCGGGCAATAACAAAATTTAGTTATGTACCGCTATTTTTTCAGGACTATTCAAAGGTGCCAAGATGCAAGGCGTGCGAGGATTTAGGAATGAGGCCTACTTTTGCGTAGGCCGCAGTGACTAAACCGGAGCACAACGCCGCAGATGGGCGTTTTTCAGCAGCCCTGCTCTCACAGGAAGAGGACAGGCTCACGTAGAATCGCCTCCCTCGCCCGATAAGCACAGGCGGCGATTTCCGGATATGTATCTTTCAAAGCGGCAATTTGCCGTAAGCTGTCGGCAGTCCGTAGAACCAGCATTGCCAGATCGCCTTCGGCAAAGCCTGTCGCTTTGATTACGCTTTCCCAACTGCGCCCCTGCGCCCAGAAATACATGGCAGCTCCCACCGCGGGGTAAATTTTCGCAATAGGAAATCCTGCTTCATCGAGACGATGCACCAGCGGCCTGACGGCAAGCAACACTTTCTTTAACGCCTGGGCAAGTTTCGGCGGCAGATCTTTTGCCGCAATGCTAATTTCACTATCACGGTCATAAGCAAAAAGTGAAACGACGGCCGCCATAATTCTTTCGTTTTGCTCCGGAAAAGCCTGCTGCCGCAAACATTCTGCAATCAGCAGGGGAGAATCAAGCCGCAACCTGGCCGCCCAGTAACCGTCGCCGGTGAGCCTGCCGTTTTCCATCACAAAACCTTCCGCCTTCAGAAAATCCAAATGGCGGCAAAAATCAGCCCAAAGTGTTTTTGCTGCTTTGTTTGTTAAATTATGGTGGCGCTCAGTTTGCTGATAAGCGGCAAGTGATCTTTCAAATATATCCCGGATGTCGGATGGAGTCTGCGACATCAGTAAATTCAGGATCATGGCAAAATCATTTTTCAACTGGCTTAAAATATCCTCCGGAGCCTTAAACAAGAGCCGCCGGATATGGGTAATATCCATAAATTTTCCGGGAATCGCCAGCATAAAGCCGATTTTATCCTGGCCGCGCCTTCCCGCCCGGCCGGTCATCTGCCGGAATTCGGTAGCCGACATCGGCAGGAAATCATGACCGTTAAACAGGTCCGAATTAAAAAGCACTATTGTCCGCGCCGGGAAATTTACTCCGGCGGCAATTGTCGATGTGGCAAAGATAGCCCGCAGGTGTCCCCTGTTCATCATCTCTTCCACCAGTAATTTCCAGGCTGGCAACTGACCGCCGTGATGTGCGGCGATGCCGAATGATTTCAGCGCCTTCAACTGTCGATGGTTTTGCAAAGCAGGGAATCTTGTCAGCAATTCCTGTAAGGAATCGTCAAATTCCGCCGAAAACGGCAAAGGAGAAATAAATTCTTTTGCCGTCAGGGCGGCATCACATTCCGCCCGCGACTTTAAAAAAAATATTGCCGGCAGAAGTCTAAACTGTTCCAGAATTCTGATGATGCCGCCGTATTCGGGCATGCGCCTGCGGGTGTAATATTTTTCGGAATATTTTCTTAAAAAATCGGCGACGGGCGAGGAAAGGCTTTTCCCTTCCAGTAAAGGCAGCAGCCTGCCGGAAGGATGCAGAAGAAGAGGATACAGCGGCACCGGACGCTTTTCTTCTTTGATAACGGCACAGTGCTTTTTACGGATTGCTTCCAGCCAGCGGGCAATCTCCTCGCCGTTACCGATGGTTGCGGAAAGAAGAAGCAGGTTAATCCGCACCGGCAGGTAAGTCATGACTTCTTCCCAGACAACTCCGCGATCAATATCTCCGAGGAAGTGGACCTCGTCGAGAATGACCAGATCGAAATCCAGGTTGCATCCCTCTTGCTTGGCGTCGTAAAGCTGATTGCGCAATATTTCCGTTGTACCGTCAATTATGGGAGCTTCCGTATTTTCCTTGGTATCACCGGTGATGAGGCCCACGTTTTCCGCATCAAAATGAAGGCCGAACTCAATCCATTTGGAATTGGAAAGCGCTTTCAGCGGAGAGGCATACCAGGATCTGCCGCCTTTTTTCAGCACCGATAATATGGCTTCGCGGGCAATCCAGGTTTTACCGGAGCCGGTCGGGGCGATAACCAGACAATCGGTTTTTTTTATCGCCTGCAGGGCGTCTTTCTGAAAATCATCGGGAACAAAAGGAGCCTCGCGTGGTTTACCGATCCGCGCCAGGACACTTTTCAGAGCGGGATCAATCTCCGGCTTCATCGCCTGCGGATAGGATTTCGGCCGACGCTTTTTTGCGGCAAATATTTTTTTGGATGAAGGATAATATTTATCGTTTTTAATGGCGCTACCTCTTTGTCGGTATTTTTTCCCTCATGCTTATCATAAAGATGTTTGGATGAAAATCACAATAAAAAGCCCCTTGTCCGTTTGAACAAGGGGCTTTAATAATCAAATCTTCAGTCTTCAGCCTGCAAGACTATTTTTTACATTCCCATTCCCATACCACCCATACCACCCATACCAGGAGGCATACCCATTCCACCGGCGCCCTTCTCTTCGGGCTTATCGGCGATCATGCACTGCGTGGTCAGCAGCAATGACGACACGGAGGCTGCATTCTGCAGGGCGAAGCGGGTAACCTTGGTCGGATCAATAACACCGGCTGCGATCATATCTTCATAAACGTCGGTGCGGGCATTGAAACCAAAGGAGCCCTTCTTCTCTTTTACTTTTTCTACAACGATAGTGCCTTCCAGACCGGCGTTGGCGGCAATCATTTTCATCGGTTCTTC
>JBDKVD010000166.1:0-4704 GCA_039679325.1 Smithella sp. | reverse complement strand
GCGGCTTTTCTGCAGGCCAATCCTGACAACCGCGCGCCCATCCTGGAGCAGATCACCGGGACCGAAATCTACAGCACCATCTCCGTGAAAGTCCATGAACGCCGCCGGGAGGAACAGGAAAAGCTCGATCTTCTGCAGGCGGAATTTAAAGGAATTCAAATCCTGAGCGGTGAGGAAGAAGAAATACTTCAAGCAGAGCTTAAAGAAAAGCAAGAGAGTGAGGCGCAATTTTCCGGGAAAGTCGATGGTCTTCGTCAGGCTTTGCTTTGGTTAAATAATCTGGCTAATCTGGAAAAAGATATCGCCGAACTCAACCGGCGGGAGCAGGAATTCACCGGGCGCATAAATGCTTTTGCCCCGGATGCTCAAAAGCTGGACCGAGCCCGCAAGGCACTCGGTCTGGAAGGGGATTACAAGGGTATTGTGAACCTGCGAAATCAGCAGGAAGCGGAAACTCGCGAGTTGTCGGATGCTGTCGACACGCTGCCGGGTTTGGAAAAACTAAAATCAGAAGCGCTCCTGCTAAAACAGGAGGCGGAAACCCGTTTGATAGAAGTTCGAAACACACAGAGTGCATCGTTGGATATTATCAAAAAAGTGCGGGAATATGATGCCCGGATAAGCGAACAAAAAAAGCAGATTCAAGAGAAGGATAGGGCGCTGGCAGCGCTGGAAAGCCGGAGCGGAGAATATAAATCCCGTCTGGAAAAAAACTCAAAGGCTCTGAATACGGCGAAGACCGAACTGGAAACCATCCATGAATACCAGAGCGCACACGCCGCCGATGCGGGCTTGGTGACTCAACTGTCTGTCATTGTCCGGGGATTGAAATCGCTAAGTGATCTGGAAACACGATATCTACTTGCCCGTGAAGCCATGGTGGAAGCGGCAAAGAAAAAAGATGATGCTGAAGTCACCCGCAAAAAAGTTGAGGCAAAGCATGAAGAGTGTCGTCGAAAATTGGAGACAAGTCAGATAGAGCAAAAGAGGCTTGTCGATGAACTGGCCGCAATTCTTCAAGGCCGGGAAATCAGCCACTGGCGCAATTTTGGCGACACCCTGAAGGACCGCGAACGTCTTTTGATCCAGGCCGGCACAACCGTGGAACGAATTGATCAAACCCGCAAAGATCTGGATAATCTGAAAACCTTAATGGATAACTTGAAGTCCACCCAGGATAAACTTTTAGAAGAAATAAAATCCGGCAGCGGCAAAAAGGAACTTTTAGAGAAAGAAATCTCCTCTCTGGAAATCCAGGTATCGCTTTTGTCCCGCATTCGCGATCTCGAAGCCGAACGCAAGCTTTTGGAAGACGGCAAAGCCTGCCCCCTATGCGGCGCTCTGGATCATCCCTACGCCAAAGGCAATGTCCCCCAGTTAAGCAATGCAGAATCCGCGCTGAAAAAGACCAAAGCCGATTTCAAAAAGGCATCAGAATTGCAGAACAAGCTGGAAGCAAAACTGGCGGAGTTGCGAGCTGAAATCCGGCATAAGGAAAATGAGCTTGCTCAAAAGAAAACTGCGATAGCGGATGATGAAAAGTCCTTCACCGATCTTATGGCAAGATTGAATATCGCAGTTACGCCGCCGGTGAGCGTCGATTTTTTGCGGAATGAATTAGCCGATGTTCAGGTAAAATTTGCGGAGACGAACCGCGTCATCACCCAGTCAGACGGTCTGGCTAAAAAAGAAGCGGAGGCGCGCAAGTCGCAGGAGAAATTGAGGGTACAGTTCGACGCCGCAATTTCCGCTCTCCAGGAAAGCAGGATCAAGGTGGAGACGGCAAATCTGGAATATACCCAATTGAGCAAAAATCTTGATGATATGGCCGCCGAAAGGGAAAATGCTTGCATGGCTTCGCTCGCGGATTTGGAACCGTTCGGTATAAAACAACTTTTGTTGCCAAATATTGATAATACTCTGAAGGAACTTACCGCTCGCCATGACGTCTGGCAAAAAAAGCAAAACGAAAGGACGATCGCGGAGAAGAAGATTGCCGATTGGCAGGCGGAAATTGCTCAGGTGCAGTCGCTGCTTGCTAATCTGGAAAAAGATCTGAACGCCGGACGTGAAGAACGTGCTGCTTTGAAAAATGTATGTAAAGCCCAGGAAGATGTACGGTGCTCACTGTTTGGAGAAAAGAATCCCGACGAGGAAGAAAAGCGACTTGCGGCGGCATTAGATCAGGCACTAAAGTATTTTCAAAAATGCGGCGATAACTATCTGAAAAATGAGCAGGAATTTATAGTCCTCCAGGAAAAGACGGAAACATTAAACGCCAGGACAGCAAAACGCACTCTGGAATTGAACGAGACGATGCAGCATCTGACCGAGCGCCTCAATCAAGCCGGATTCGCAGACGAAGCGGACTATCTCGATGCCTGCTTGAGCGAAGATGAACGGGAAAAACTCGCCCACAGGGAAAAGGAACTCATCCGGGAAAAGACCGAACTGGATACTCGTCGCCAGGATAAATCGGCCGTTCTTGTTGCCGAGAGAGAGAAACGACTGACGGATCAACCGCTTGATACGTTAAAGGAAAATATTACATTATTTGAAACGGAGCTCAAACAGACGAGACTTGATATCGGCGGCATCACCTCGCGCTTAAATGAAAACGAAAAGCAAAAAGTAAACAGGCGGGAGCGCCTCCAGGCCATAGAAACCCGCAAAAGGGAATGCGCCCGCTGGAATGATCTGCATGATCTTATCGGGTCCGCGGACGGTAAAAAATTCCGGAACTTTGCCCAGGGACTGACCTTTGAAATGATGACGGCCCAGGCCAACCGGCAACTTCGGAAAATGACGGATCGCTATCTGCTGATTCACGATGCTGCGCAACCATTGGAATTGAATGTCATTGACAATTATCAGGCGGGTGAAATTCGTTCCACCAAGAATCTGTCCGGCGGCGAAAGCTTTATAGTCAGCCTTGCCCTGGCTCTCGGCCTTTCACAGATGGCCGGCCGGAATGTACGTGTGGATTCCCTCTTTCTTGACGAGGGCTTTGGAACTCTCGACGATGATGCCCTGGAAACTGCTCTGGAAACACTGGCGGGTCTGCAGCAGGGCGGCAAACTCATCGGCGTAATTTCCCATGTTCCGGCGTTGAAGGAGCGCATCAGTACACAAATTACGGTAAATCCCGAAACCGGCGGCTGCAGCACTCTGACCGGTCCAGGGTGCCGGAGGATCTAAATGGAGCCTTTCTTGATTATTTTGCCTGTTGTAATGTTTGCAATGTCCTTTATTCCAATATGGCTCTTTGTCTGCCTCATTCTTTCCCGTGTCGGTGGATGGAAAAAGTTGGCTCAGGTTTACCGCTATGACGGGCAATTCAGTGGCAACCGTTGGCGGTTTCGCAGTTGCAGAATGAATAGATTTGTTAATTACAATAACTGTCTGACCTTCGGGGCCGGTGCGGAAGGGCTTTATATTAATATTTTTCCGGTTTTCCGCTTCCATCATCCGCCGCTTTTAATTCCCTGGTCTGATATAAAAGAGGAAAAGACGAAAGGAATAATTTTTGAATATAGGGAGTTGTCTTTTGCCGGGGTGTCCAACGTTCAGCTTCGCATAATTGCATCGCTCGCGGAACAAATCCTCAATGGACAAAATCGGCCGGAAGGCAATGTTGTTTATCGGGCTTATAAAAAAATCGAACCGCATTAAAAAGTTAAATACCAATTTAAAAACATTAGAAGTTCATACATCAGGAAAGGGAGAAACTGGATGGCAATGACGGAAAAAGAGGGGATCTTACTGAAAAGCGGTACGAATGAACTGGAAATAATAGAAATTTATTTAGACGAGGAAGATGGTTACCGCGGCTACTATGGTGTAAATGTAGCAAAGGTATTGGAAATCATCAACATGCCGGCCAATGTAAGCAAGCCGCCAAACTCGGCTGATTTTGTAGCCGGCGTCTTTAACCACCGCGGCAAAGTCATCATGCTGCTGGATCTGGCTGGTTGGCTGGGGCGAAAGCAAGTGGTGGGCGAAAAACGAATTGTTGTTATCACAGAGTTTAATAATGTAACCTCGGCCTTTCTCGTTTCCGGGGTTACGAGGATCCACCGCACCAGTTGGGAAAATATAAAGTCGGTGGATAGTTACATGCAGAACTTTTGTGATGCAATTACAGGAATGGTACTGCTGGAAGACAGAACTGTTCTCATGCTTGATCTGGAAAGAGTATTGGGTGAGCTTGATCCCCGTCTGGCTGTTCCCGATCGCGAACCGGATGAAAAAAAGGAAAATTTATCCGATGCAAAAATTGCTCAAACAACATTGCCCATTAAGGTTCTTCATGCCGACGATTCAAAGATCATCCGCCACTCCGTGAAAGAGCTCCTCGAATCGGATAAAGAATTTATTGTTACATCTACAGCAGACGGCAAAGCGGCCTGGAACTATCTGGTCGAACTGAAAGATAAGGCTACGGATATAAGAAAAGACGTAACCGATTTTATCGACATCGTCCTTTCGGATATTGAAATGCCGGAGATGGATGGCTACAGTCTTTGCCAGAAAATTAAAAATGACCCGGTGCTGAAAAAATTGCCGGTCATTCTTTTTTCATCACTTATTACTGAAAAATTACGTCATAAAGGCGAATCCGTCGGGGCCGACGCTCAGTTCGCCAAGCCTAACCCGGTGGAATTGGTTCATGATCTGAAACAGTTACTATCGCAACGGTTGAAT
>JBDKVD010000165.1:0-2422 GCA_039679325.1 Smithella sp. | reverse complement strand
TTTTTTGCCCGTTCGGGATTACTCGCGAGGGAAGTAAAAATAATTCGCGGCATCTGTCGGCAGTTGGATTGGTCAATTCATCACAAAAAACCTTGACTTTACAGGACAGTTCTCATAGGGATTGCTGAATAAATTAATGGTTATGGTACCGTCTTCCGAAAGACGGCAAATGATAGTATCTGCCCGGGTAAATAACGGGAGAAAAAAATTAAATCGAATACCTTTTCGCTTTTGATGGCTAACTTTGATGGCAATCAGGCCCGGTGCAGGCCGGGGAGCCTCCTCCTTGCCGTGTCGTTATCCTTTGAAATCGAAGAGGTATGAAAACTAGTGGAGGTTTTTAAAATGAGACAGGTATTTTCTTTTACCGGGGCGAAAAAAATTGTTTTCGGCAATAAGTCATCCCACGCGTTAGTCAGCCATATTCAGGAGCTGAATGCAAAAAATCCTTTAGTGGTTATTGATAAAAATCTGGTTAAGGCCGGTTTTCAGGAGGCGGTGGCCAACCTTCTTATTCCGGAAGGCATGAAATACACGCTTTATGACAAAGTTGAGCCGGAGCCCAGAATTGAACTGGCCGACGAAGGCGCCGCTCTGGCCATTAAAAATAAATGTGACATTGTGATAGGAATCGGCGGCGGCAGCGCGATGGACGTAGCCAAGGCGATCGCTGTGCTTGCCACCAATAAAGGCAGTGCGGTTGATTATCTGGGGTTGAATAAAATTCCGAAACCCGGCCTGCCGAAAATTATGATTCCCACGACCTCCGGCACCGGCAGCGAAGTCACCTTTACCGCCGTTTTTATCCGCAAGAATTTAAAAAAGAAGGAAGGCATGAACAGCCCCTATCTATATCCGGAGCTGGCGCTTCTTGATCCGGAGTTGACCCTTAGCCTTCCTCCCCGCCCCACGGCCGAAACAGGGATTGACGCTTTGTGCCATGCCATTGAATCTTACACATCAGTGAACGCCTCTCCCATGAGCGAGCTCTTTTCCCTGCAGGCGATTGCGTTGATTGCAGAAAATTTACGCACCTGTGTTCACGACGGCAAAAATTTACAGGCACGCGAAAACATGCTGCTGGCCAGCCTTTATGCCGGTTTGGGTTTGGCCAATGCAGGAGTAACCGCCGTACATTCCCTCTCCTATCCGCTGGGTGGTAAATATGGAATCGGGCATGGTATGGCCAACACCTTGATGTTGCCGGCGACCATGGCTTATAATTTGCCTGCCGCCCTTGATAAATTTGCCGATGTAGCGGACGCGATGGGTGAAGTTACCGATGATTTACCGGTGCGCGAAGCCGCCTACCTGGCCCTGGAGGCTGTGGAATCATTGATTGAAGATTGCGGAATTAGCTCATCGCTGGCAGAATTCGGTATTAAGGAAAAAGATTTTCCGGCATTAGCCGATGTCGCCCTGACGGTTGCCAGACCGCTGGAAAATAATCCCCGTAAAATTACCAAAGAGGATGCTATAGAGATTTATTCCGACGCTTTTTAATATAGACAATTAGGAGGAACACATGGCTGGTGCGGAACTGATCGGCAAAGAAGAAATAAAGGAAGTAATGGATGTGCTCGAAACGGGCATTCTGATGCGTTACAATTTCGATAAGGAAAGAAAAGGTGTTTTCAAGGTCAGAGAATTTGAAGAAGCTTTCGCTAAATATTGCGGAATAAAGTACGCTCTGGGTGTCACCTCCGGTTCGTCGGCGCTCAAGGTGGCGCTCACCGCACTGGATATCTGTCCCGGTGATGAAGTTCTGGTGCCGGCCTTTACGTTTCTGGCGACTTACGAAGCGGTAATGGAAGTGGGTGCAATTCCCGTAATGGTGGATATCGACGATACCCTCAATCTTGATCCCAAAGAAATTGAAAAGAAGAAAACGCAATATACCAAAGCCGTAATTCCCGTGCATATGTGCGGTTCGGCGGCCAACATCGATAAAATCGTAGAAGTTGCCCGTAAAAACAATCTGCTGGTTTTGGAAGACAATGCGCAGGGCTGCGGCGCCAGCTTTCAGGGGAAGAAACTGGGCAGCTTTGGCGATATGGGAATTTTCAGCTTTGACTATGTAAAAACACTGACCACCGGCGAAGGCGGCATGGTGATTACCAACAACCTGGATCTGTACCATCGCGCGGAATGGTACCACGACCACGGCCACGATCATAATCCCAATGTCGGCCGCGCCCAGGAAGGCAGGACCATTCTTGGTTTTAACTACCGGATGAATGAGCTGCAGGGGGCGCTGGGTTTGGCGCAATTGCGCAAGCTCGACTACATTATCGGCGAACAGCGGAAAAATAAGCAGGTTATTAAAGATGCCCTGGCCCAGGTAAAGGGAGTGGGGTTCCGGCATCTGCCCGATCCCGCAGGAGATTCCGCCACGTTTTTAGCGTTTAATCTGCCGGATGAA
>JBDKVD010000164.1:0-2156 GCA_039679325.1 Smithella sp. | reverse complement strand
TTCCTTCCACTTATAAAGCTGGTTTCTGCGTATCCCCAACTCCCTGGCTATTTCTGCTGCGGGCTTCTTACCCTCATCCATCAACCGCACAGCTTCCAGCTTGAACTCCCGGCTAAACGACTGTCTTACCTTTCTCATTGGACACTCCTTTCTTCTTCATTGTATACGAATCTGTATACTTTTTGAAGTGTCCGCTAAACTGGGGAAGGTTCAGGATGACCCTGTTTATTAACAGAATTGCACATCTCCCATTATTGTTCTATGCCGCCAAATAGTGACGAATCTCGACCAATGTACCCGATTTAACCATTTGTTCGGCGGCTTTCAGCAATTCGGATGTAATTTGCCCGGATACGTAATCTTCCCCGCAGTTTGGGCATACCTGGGCTGGAACACCTTTGACAACGTATGTAAATTCGCCACGCTCCAGGGTAACAGTTGTTGTTCCAGGCACTGTTTCTGCATGTTTACAGATTACGCATTTCATACGATTCTCCTTGTATAATTATCCAACCATTTTTCTACATTAGGCTCATACACAGTAATAATGAACTCAGTTTCAAAGAAGATTCTTCAATAAAATTAGCATTATGTTCCAAAAATAACAAGGAAATGTCAAGGAAATAAGGTAGCAAAAATCTTTTGCTCCTGATTTCTGTTGTGTCTTTTCCCATGCATTTTTTTCATTGACATCCACGTGTGCTCTCCCTATAGTTTCGGGCGGTTAAACCACGGTTTACCAAAAACCGGTCTTTTTGTCTGGAATATAGTAGTTTATGAGGGAGGATACATGAACGCCGCAGTACTTTTGATAATAGCAGCTGTCATATTTTATTTAGGTTTTCGTATCTACGGAAAATACATTGCCGGGATATTCGAGGAAAACGATAAGAACGAGACACCTGCGTGTTCTATGAAGGACGATTGTGATTACGTGCCGACGAAGCCTATTGTTTTATTCGGTCATCATTTCGCCAGCATTGCCGGTGGCGGACCGATCATCGGTCCTACCGTAGCACTGCTTTTCGGCTTTATGCCCGTATGGCTGTGGTGTGTCGTAGGAAGCATTTTTATTGGCGCGGTGCATGACATGACGGCGCTTTTCGCCAGCGTCCGGGAAAAAGGCAAGTCCGTTTCGGAGATAGCCAAAGCAACTTTGGGAAATACGGGCTTCTTTTTATTTATAAGTTTCACCACCGTTATGCTTTTGCTGGTTACGTCGGCGTTTTTGGGATTAACGGCAACAGCTTTAACTTCCCTGTTGCCCCTTGATATTCTGAAGTTGGATTCCTCTCAGACTATAGTAAAGACCGTTATGGTAAAAGGGGTTGCCAAAGCTCAGATCGGTGGCATCGCCTCGGCATCAGTCATTTTTATAACCTGCTTTGCACCTCTTATCGGCTACCTGGTTTATAAAAAAGAAATCAATGTTTACCTTGCATCTCTATTGGCGATTCTCGTCTGTATCGGTTCCATTATTTTTGGGATGAATTTCCCGATTGCTATAGACACAACCGCCTGGATGATCATACTTTCTTTCTATACTCTGCTGGCGGCAGGGATTCCTGTTTGGATTATCCTGCAACCGCGAGATTTTACCAATTCATTTCTCCTTTATGCCGGAATTGCCGCGCTCTTTATAGCCGGTATTGTCGCTGGCTTTAAGGGAGTTACCTTTTCCGCTCCGGCGTTTAATGTTGCGGCCGGAACGAATAAATTAGGTGCGCTCTGGCCGTTTTTATTCATTACAGTTGCCTGCGGAGCTATTTCCGGCTTTCATTGTCTCGTTGCCGGCGGCACATCCTCGAAGCAGGTATCCAAAGAGACGGATATAAAAAAAATTGCGTACGGTGGAATGATGTTGGAGGGCTTTCTGGCTATTGGTGTTCTTGTTGCGGTCGGATGCGGTATTGCCTTTACGGATTACAGCAACATCGTATTCCCGACAATAGCCGGAACAAAATCAAATCCAATTCTGGCCTTTGCCGCCGGAGCAGGCGGATTGCTGGACAAGGGATTAGGAATACCTCCGGTTTACGGCACTATTTTTGGAATCCTACTGGTGGAAGGTTTCGTAGTTACAACTCTGGATACGGCAGTGCGGTTAAATAGATACTTGTTTGAAGAACTGTGGCAGGTTATTTTCAAGAATGTCC
>JBDKVD010000163.1:0-2832 GCA_039679325.1 Smithella sp. | reverse complement strand
CGATTGGATGGGAGGCGCCCAGATACAAAGTATGCTTGCCGAATTTTTTCCCCAGTTCATCGGCGGCAGCGTAAAGTTCTTTTATCTTTTCCGCCTGCAACGGATCATCGAAAAGAGAATATTGAGTGTCGGCATCCGGTTGCAGGTTTAGAAGAATAACACCCGTCGCGCGATATAGTTCATTCGACCGGAAACAGGCATTGAAAAGATTGCGGACAATTCCGGAAAATTCCAGCGGGCAGGCGCAGGGGCGGGAAAGCACAGCTTCGCTGCCCTGCGTATCAAAGTTGTTTTTCTTCAGGAACACGACGATTTTATGCGGAGCAAGCTTGTAGCGCCTCGCCTTGATGCAGGCCGATTCCATATTGCGCATCAGTTGGGCAAAGAGATATTCGGCGTCGTTTGTGGGCGGAGCAAAAGTTTTTGTTTTGCTGATCGAAGCATAAGAACTCTTCTCTTCGGCTGTTACCGGATGGACCGATTTGCCGCGCAATTCCTGCCAGATTTCCACGCCGGGTTTGGTAAATTTCTGCAACACCGTTTTTTCGGGCAACCGGGCGAATTCCAGCGCATAACGAATGCCCATTTTGGCTAAATAATTTGTTGTGGCGTTCCCGATGCCCCAGATTTTTTCTACCGGCAGATTGCGGAGATAATCGGGTATCTCCCTGCCCTTGATTACCGTCATGCCTGCAGGTTTCTGGTGCTTGGAGGCAACCTTCGCCAGAACTTTAGTGATGCTCAGGCCTACGGAAACGGTAATGCCCAGTTCCCTTTCTATGTCCTGTTTCATGCGCAAAGCGATTTCTTCGTAGGAAGAGTGCAGGGCACGGCGCATGCCGGTGATGTCGGCAAAGGCCTCATCAATGGAATATTCTTCCACGTCGGGTGTAAAGCGCCGCATGATGCTGAATATACGCCGGGAAAACAGACTGTAAGTTTCATAATCGGAAGGCAGGATGATTAAGCCGGGGCAGATTTTTCGCGCTTCATGCAGCGGGACGCCGCGCGCAACGCCGATTTTCTTGGCGGCATAACTGGCGCAGGCAACAATACCGCGCTCGCCGCCGGTAATCAGCGGCTTTCCTCGAAGTTCTGGATGGATGGCCTCTTCGCAGGAAGTGAAAAAAGCATCGCCGTCGATGTGGACAATAGCCCGCGGCCAGGAATGAAGACTGAATAGTTGTTCCGACATATTTCCACCGTTACTGTTTACGATATTTTTTTGCTTAACTGATCAACCAATTTTAAAAGAGATGGAATTCGGCTTTTGCCGTGCATTTTTGCAATGTATTCTTTAGCAAGCTCAAGACTGATTCCGATAGATGTTATGAAAAGTGGTCTTTTACTCTTTCCTCTCAGCAGTTCGCAATATGGCGGAACTCCGTTAAAATAACTTTTAGCCACGCCGATTACAGGTACTTTGCAGGATAAGGAGTTATATAAATAAAATCCCAGCCCGGGCCTGGAAATGCCGTCTGTAAATACATAGCCGTCAATAACGATAAATTCAGGATGTAAAGAATGATCTTTAATCAATTTCAATATGCAGGGTAATTCTCTTTTATAGAATGATCCTGATTCGTATTTTGCGATGATGTCGCTTTTTGCAATTAACTCAACTGCCGGTCTTTCATCAGTCCAGTTTTCAAAAATAACACCCCCGGTATTACCTTTGTTGTCATAATAAAATACATCAACGGCAAGTATCATAATTATTACTGTTTTTATTGCACAACAGAAGAGCGCTGTGACTTATACGAATATGCGGGTATTCTGTTATAGAAAACCTGACGCTTTTCGCTGTTTCCAATGTTTGCAGAAAGTAATGTTTGGGTACATGCGCGATGGGCTCAACGAACAGGAAGAGTCCATCCGGTTTTAATAGAGCGTGGATTTGGCGCAAAAGTTTCTCTTGATCGGGGACTTCATGAACCATCCAAAACGCCAGAATGAAATCAGCAGCCGCATGATTACCCAAAGACTCCGGGGTTGCTAAATATGTGGTAATTCTTGCCGAAACCCCGGATCGCTTTGCCCTTTTGGACAGGACCGACAGCATTTTAGCCTGGATGTCGACGGCGGTTACGTGACCCGACAGGCCGACAAGTTTAGCGAGCGGAATAGAGAAATACCCCATGCCGGCGCCAACGTCTATGACATTATTTCCCGGTTGAACATAGGGGGACAGGATAGCTTCCGGGTTGTGGAGCAACCGGCGTAAAGGGTTGTCGAATGTAAAACACAACCACCAGGGGCATACGAGTTTTTGACCTGTAAGTTTTTCCAGCATTGTAACCCGAACTTCTGACTAAAAACTCAAGGGCCGGTGGGCCTGCGGGCCCTGCCGGTCCCTTGAAATGTGTCGTTAGGAGAAAACTAATTTGAAACCATATTCAATGAGCCGGAATCCTCTATTACTTATTGCAAGACTACTTCGGCGGAAAATTATCAGGATTGACTACAAACCATACATCATTGACACCCTGACCATTTGTATCGCCTGGTTGCTTATCATTAACCCGGTAATAAAGCGGATATCCTCTGAAAGTTGTCTGCTTTTTTCCGTCTTTTCTTGTGATTGTTCCAAAGTCCCCGGGTTTTATATCCTTTGGCGCGGCAACCTTTTCCCGGTAATATATGGGCCACTTCTCCAAGCAGGGTCCAGCGCATGAGCTTATCCCAGGGGAGTCTTTCTTAAACCAATAGAGAGTTTTTCCTTCAGTGTCAGAGAGATACTTCCCTATCCCGGCCTTGTCTTGAATCTTAATTGCGTGATGCATCCCCATGACCGAGCCAACCCCAAAAATCAGCACCCCAAACAAAACCAGC
>JBDKVD010000162.1:0-3643 GCA_039679325.1 Smithella sp. | reverse complement strand
GATTTGGCGGTGTTCGAACATTTTTTGGCACCGGCGTAACATTCACGCTCAAAAGAAAGACAGCACATTAAACGGCCGCACAAACCGGATATTTTTTCCGGATTGAGCGACATACTCTGCTCCTTTGCCATTTTCACAGTTACACGTTCCAGATTCTGCAGAATTCCGGCACAGCAAATAGGCCGGCCGCATATGGCCATTCCTTTAATAATGCCGGACTCCTGCCTGGCTCCAATTTGCTTCAGCTCTATGCGGGTTTTGAATTTCTGGACAAGATCCTTGACCAGATCACGGAAATCTATTCTGGTGTCGGCAGTGAAATAAAAGATGATTTTACTGCGGTCGAAAAGATAATCCACAGTGATTAATTTCATGGCAAGTTGTCTGTCTTTAATTTTTCCCAGACAAAACTTTTTAGCATCTTCTTCCAGCCGTTTATTTTCTTCTTTAATCCGTAAATCATCCTCCGTGACCATACGGATAACCGGTTTCAGATTGGGCGGCAGTTCGTGCTCTTCACACCTCTTTACATCAGTAACGACAACGCCAAGGGACAGACCGTTTTCCGTATTGACGATTACCTGATCTTTTCTATGCAGGATAAGATCGCAGGCATTGAAATTGTAAACTTTGCCTTCGATTTTAAATTTGATTCCGATAATGTTTGTTAACAAGATATGTTCCTTCGCTTTAAATTAAATGTTAAGTTTAAATGCCATTGTTTCCAATGTCAATGTTTTGTTGACGTTGAGTTCTATTGTTTCCCATGACCGGGCAATGAGGAAAATGTTCTGAAGAACTTGCTCACCCGACAATCTTTGGGCCAGTGTATTAATTAAGGATGAATTATCTGCATTAATGAGCATTTTCTGTTTCCGTGTTTCCTTTAAAATGAGGGCGTCACGGAAACAGGAGCTGATTATATCCATCCCCTGTTTGATCTTTTTCTTGTCCTGGCCGAAATTGGAGGCCAGATTCAGTAAGCTTATCGGGTCGTCCTTTTTCGCCTTCATCAGCAGCTGCATAATCTCGGCGCGGTAAGTGGTAATATCTTCCTGATCCAGTTCGAGTGCACGGCCTACGGAGCCGCCGGAAAGTCCCGCCAGCAGACCGGCTTTTTGCTGGTCCATCCCTTTTTGCTCCACAAGAAACCGGGAGACGGAAGTTGCCGGCAGGGGGTTAAAACGCATGTGCCGACAGCGGGAAATAATCGTTGCCGGCATGCTGTAAGGTCTCGAGCTAATCAGAATTAATATGTTTGAGGCCGCTGGTTCTTCCAGCGTTTTTAAAAGAGCATTAGCCGCGTGGTCATTCATTTTATCGGCGTCGTTGATGATAACCGCCCGCCATCCGCCTTCCAGAGGCCTGAATTTCATTCGCTCCTGAATTTCACGAATGGCGCTGATCCGGATAAACTGCCCCTCGGCTTCAATAAAAATAATATCCGCATGGCTGGTATGCTGCGCCTTCAGGCAGGAAGAACATTTTTCACAGGCATCTTGTAAAGAGTCCGCCTGCTCACAGTTCAATGCCTTGGCGAACTCGCCGGCCAGAGTTCTTTTGCCGATGGCGTTGATCCCGGAAAAAAGATAGGCATGGCCGACTCGTTTTTGAGCTATGGCTTTTTTAAGAATTGCTATTTGCCTTTCGTGGCCGTAAATATCAAGAAAAGACATAATCAACTTTCCTTATTCCATTTTGCATTCGAGATGACACCGCGGCGGCTAGGCGAAGGCGACGCAGGTGTACCCTTTTCGTACTCCGAGGAGCCGACAACGACGCCAACAAAGGTGCCGCTTGAATGCAAGATGGAATCAATCACAAAGCTCTATAAATTCCAATATATGCCGCAGTGCTTCCTGGTGGATTGCATCGATATCGCGTGTCGCGTCAATCAAACGGAAACGTGCAGGTTCATTCTTTAAAATATCCAGGTAGCCTTTACGAACTTTATTGTGGAAATCAAGGCTTTCCTTTTCAAACCGGTCGGTAGTTGATGCATCCTTTAAAAGATTATCCCGATCCGTCGCCCTTTTCAGTCCTGCTTCCGCCGGCAAATCAAACAGCAAGGTCAAATCCGGTTTTATACCCATCGAAGAGTAGTCGTTGATTAATTTGATAAATTCGATGCTGAGACCGCGTGCCGCACCCTGATAGGCATATGTGGCGTCGGAAAAGCGATCGCACAAAACTACTTTGTTTTGATTTATTGCGGGCATGATCTTCTCCCGGACATGTTGCGCGCGCGCTGCGCAGAAGAGGAAGGCTTCCGTCTCCGCACACATGTGATGATGTCCGCGGTTAAAAAGAATATCGCCGATTTTGCGGCCGATATCAGTTCCCGAAGGCTCCCGGGTGATTAAAAGAGGGACATTCCTTTCCGTTAAATACCTAGCGATCAGCTCCATTTGCGTTGATTTTCCGGAACCCTCGATGCCTTCGAAGGTGATCAATTTATTCATTTATGCAACCTCTTGCCTTATGTGCGGGATTTAGGCTCTGCGACTGAAAACCGGAACTAGTCTTGTTAAAAAAGAGATTTTAATTGTAGTATGTAAGGACGGTTTGTAATTAAAAAAAGGAACGCTTCGGATAAATCCACCGGATATCGATGGATTTATCCGTTGCTTATTCCAATTCTAAATCAAGCGCTATCTTTGTTGGCCCTTCGGCAGGCTCAGGGCAGGCTTATAATTGAGTCAGTCATGGTGAGCTTGTCGAACCATGCCTCGTTGCCTTCGCCTAGCCGCCGCGATATCATCATTGATTTAGAAATGGAATTGCACATAATCTATTTTTCGTCTCCGGGGATAATTGCTTCCACCGGGCATTGATCCGCACATGCTCCGCAATCAGTACAAAGCTTTGGATCTATTACATATTTGTCGTCGCCTTCAGAAATCGCTTCTACTGGGCACTCATCTTCGCATGAGCCGCAAGCAATGCAGTCATCTGTAATTACATACGCCATCTCGATCTCCTTTTCATCTGATAATTTCCACCTTAAATGCTGTCGGGCAGCATTTAAACGGAAAGTACTTCTTTAATCTCCGGTACTTCTTTTTTGATTATCTTTTCTATCCCCATCTTTAAAGTCATCTGTGACATTGGGCAACCACTGCAGGCGCCTTTTAATCTTACTTTAACCACTCCGTCTGCACTAACATCGACTAGTTCCACATCACCGCCGTCGGCCTGCAAACTTGGACGAATGGAATCTATCGCTTTTTGTACTCGTTCTTTCATGATTGCTCTCCCTCCTCAATTAAAACAAATTAATCTAATCAATGCGGCATATAAACGACCATTTTTTTAACCACATCACGGGCTACATCGGGCAGATCAGGTTTTATCAGAATGTAACTTTTCGTTATTTGGTGACCCGCTTTCCACATTAGTTTGCCGGTTGCAGCCTCATATAATTTCATTCCCAAACTGACCTTGGCCACTTTATCTTCCTTCTCCATGGTATAGCTCCAGATGTCAACGGAAACCATTAAAAAGGCGTCGGTATTTGTGATTTCACCTATTTTTTTGCTCAACTCCGGGTCGGAAAAATTAACCGTCCGCAGCTTGGAGAGATAATCTGCCATTGTCTTGCGTAATTCCTCATTGGCCGGAAGCTCGCGGTTTAAACTTTCCG
>JBDKVD010000161.1:0-2271 GCA_039679325.1 Smithella sp. | reverse complement strand
CGAGAGATTCCGGCAGTCGATCCAGGCAAGATAGGTGGCCTCGACGTGGTGCATGCTCACACCCGGAGTGCGTGCAATAAAATCATCCACCAGGTCGCGATTGCCCCGGAGATAATCGAGCAGGGCGAGACGCCAGTCTTCCGAATCGCGGTATGCAGCCAAAGCGGCGGTGAATCCCAGTACATTCACGTGGGGCACGATACCCTCCATGGTTTTCCTGAAACAGGAGCGAAGCCCTTTATCCGGGATGACCGCCAGTGAACATCCCAGGCCGGGGAGATTATAGGTTTTGCTCGGGGCAAGCAGGGTGATGGTATTTGCGGCAATTTCCTCGTCCAGGGTGGCCAGCGTTGTATGCCCGATGTCCCTGTCGAGGACGAGGCCGCAGTGAATTTCATCGGAACAGATAATGATCCCGCGGCTGAGGCATAGTCCGGCCAGCGTCAGGAGTTCACCGGGCGTAAAGCAGCGTCCTGTCGGGTTTTGCGGGTTGCAGAGAATGAACATCCTCGTGCGGGGGGTGCAGGCTTTTTCCATGGCGGCAAAGTCGAAGCTGTAACGTGAGCCTTCATCCGCATGGGGAACCGTGATGAGCGTTCTTCCGGAAAGCGAAGGAGCGGTGAGAAAGGGTGGATATACGGGGGTGCTGGTCATTACGGCATCGTCGGGATTACCCACTGCCCGGCAGGCAATGTTTATTCCGGTGACCAGACCGGGCAACCACACTATCCACTCGGGTTTTACCTTCCATCCGTGTGAACACTCCAGCATATTCAGAACGGTTTCTGTAAGATCATCCGGCGGCAGGCTATAGCCGAAGACGCCGTGTTCCACACGGTTGTGGAGAGCCTGAATGACGGCGGGCGGGGATTTGAAGTCCATGTCCGCCACCCACAGGGGAAGGACATCTCTGCCCTTGTATCGATCCCACTTGAGGCTCGCGGTATTCCGGCGCTCTACCGGCGTATCGAAATCGAAGAAGGATTGAGAGGTTTTTGCCATAAAGTTTTTCTGATAAGAACTTTCTTTTTTTGTGGGGAAGCTTAGGAAACGCTGTCTTGTCTGTCAAGAGAATCTTAACCACACGGTTTAGTTCGTAGTACCTATTTTTTTCTGAGCATTACCATAAACAGCTTTCTGGGAAGTTCTCCTTCTTCAAATTCGTCTATGCTGATAATTTCGTATCCTTTAGCCAGAAGTTCCACCTTCTCTCTGCTGAAGAAGTGGACGATGAAGCCGCCCACTTCATACATATCCTCTCCCCGGTGGATGCCTGTTTTATAATGGGCGTCGCCGGTATGCCTGACCGTATAAACACTAATTCCGTCTTTCCTGAGCACACGTAGGATTTCCTCTGAAAGGAACTGTAGCTGAGCAGTTGTCAATGCCATGCAGAACAGCATGTGGGAAAAGCAGGCATCAAAGGCTCCATCGGCGAATGTGAGAGGCTTCCGCACATCATGGATCTTTGTAACTATCAGGTTGGAAAGTCCCAGTTCCTGAGCCTTTTCATTAATGGCTTTAAGACCTTGTTTGTTGTAGTCCAGTGCGCAGACTTTGAAACCGTTCCGGGCAAAGTAGAGTGTATCTCGCCCTTGCCCGCAGCCCAATTCAAGGACTTTGGTCACACCTTCCTGTTTGAAAATATCTACCGCTTTAATTGCAGCTTTGCTTGGTTCGGCACCGAACATTGCCGGCGTTTCTGAGAAAACGTCTTGCCACTTTTGCCTTTGCGCATTCAGAATTTTTGGTTCCATTTGATTCGCTTTCTAATCCAATAGATATTTGTTCATCCGCCGCCCAAAATGGCCTTTCCATTTTTCCCGAAAATTAATCTGTCGCGTGTAACGTCGGTGGGCCTCACCGATTGCGAGGCAAAGACCTTCTGCGTATTCCGGCACGGCAATTCAGTGCACATGGTTTGGCATCAGGCTGTATGCCCATATTTTAAATGCTGTATTTACCGTACCACTCGGCTATGAGCTGGCTGTAATCCTGTGATCACCATCACAGAAAAATGTATCCTGCCTGTGATTTTTACACTACCTTACCTTCCGTCAATCAAAAAAACATGGATAGCGCCCCCGCGATTTCTCCCCAATGGATCATGGGCATAGATGACGGTATCGCTGCCTCCGTTTACCTGGACTAGCCGGTTCTCTTTATCTTAGGTGTAGAAGGCTGGACCGAAGCAACCTTCTCATGCCACAGAACAACCTAAAGACGGAAATTATATAGCAATTGTCAATATTAAAGATGCGACCCCATTTC
>JBDKVD010000160.1:0-4253 GCA_039679325.1 Smithella sp. | reverse complement strand
TCTCCTCGATCGGTATTGAAGATCCGGTCTTCAGGCTAAAGTCTATCGTGGAAAGAGGCGCCGCTACATAAAAAGGAATTCGGTGCGCACGGGCGAGAACAGCCAGGGAGTAGGTGCCGATTTTGTTCGCGGTATCGCCGTTGGCGGCAATCCGGTCGGCGCCGACAATAATCTTGTCTATCTTACCCTGCTGCATCAGAAACCCGGCCATATTGTCGGTAATCAAGGTGGCGGGGATTTTTTCTTTTTTCATTTCCCAGGCGGTGAGCCTTGCTCCCTGCAGGACAGGCCTGGTTTCGTCTACGTAAACATGGATTTTCTTCCCCTGCCCACGCGCCGCGCGCAAAACGCCGAGCGCCGTTCCATAGCCCGCCGTCGCCAGAGCGCCGGCATTGCAGTGGGTCAGAATATTATCTCCATCGGCAATGAGGCTGCTGCCATTTTTGCCCATCTGACGATTAATGGCGATGTCTTCCGCGCAGATACGCCTGGCCTCAGAAACCAACGCTTTTTTTGTCATTGCGAGGAGCCTCTCAGGCGACGTGGCAATCTTTCCCCTGAGATTGCTTCGCTCATCATCTTCGCTCGCAATGACATCATCCAGGCACTTTCTCATCCGCTCCAGCGCCCAGAAAAGATTGCGGGCCGTAGGCCTGGCCTGCGCAATCTCATCGCAGATCTCATAGAATTTCCGGCGGAACACCTCCTGCGGCAGTGCCGGCAAAGCCATGGCACCCAGAGCAGCGGCCATGGCAGCGGCAACGCCGATAGCCGGCGCCCCCCGGACAGTCAAATCTTTGATGGCGGCGATTACTTCCTGATAAGAATGGCAGGTAACATTGACCTCTGCCAGCGGCAGGGCATTCTGATCAATCAGCACAACCGCATCGTTCTTCCAAACAACAGTATTGATCATCATCCGGCAAGCATCTTTTTGAGCAGATCATTAACGATTTTCGGATTGGCCTTCCCCTGCGTCGCTTTCATCACCTGACCGACAAAGAAACCGAAGAGTTTATCTTTGCCGCCGCGGTAATCCTTAAGCTGATTGGGATTGGCATCTATTATTGTCTGAATTGCAGCAATGAGTGCTCCTTCATCAGTGATTTGAACCATGCCTTTTTCCGCAATAATCGCCTTGGGAGTGCCACCCTTCTTATACATTTCCACAACGATGTCTTTGGCCATCTTGCCGCTGATGGTGCCATCCTCGATGAGCAGGATCATTTCCGCGAGCGCGGTCGGAGTTATCAGGCAATCCCGGATGTCGCGTTTATCTTCGTTCAAGAATCTCAAGACATCACCCATCACCCAGTTGCTGGCGGCCTTTGGTCTGGAACAGAGCCTGACGACATCTTCAAAATATTTCGCCAGAGCTTTATCGGCGGTAAGCACGCCGGCATCATACGCCGGAAGCTGATAGTCTTTAATAAATCTTTCCCGTAAGGCCTGCGGCAACTCGGGAAGTCCTTTTCTTACCTCTTCTATCCAGGCATCATCCACTATGATCGGAACCAGATCAGGATCGGGGAAGTAGCGGTAGTCGTGGGCTTCCTCTTTGCTGCGCATGGGATTGGTTGCTCCCTGCGCATCATCCCAGAGGCGTGTTTCCTGGACAATCTTGCCGCCGTTTTCCACGATATACTGCTGGCGCTTGACTTCATATTCCAGAGCTCGCTGCACGTTGCGGAAGGAATTCATATTCTTCAGTTCGGTGCGGGTGCCGAATTCTTCCTGCCCCTTCGGTCGAATTGAGACATTGGCGTCGCAGCGGAAGGAACCTTCTTCCATATTGCCGTCGCAAATTTCCAGGTAAACCAGAATTTCATGCAGGCGCTTCAAATAATCGGCCGCCTCCGCAGGTGATCGCATGTCCGGTTCACTAACTATTTCAATCAGCGGCACGCCGGTGCGGTTCAAGTCAACATAGCTCATCGGGTTATAGTCGTCGTGGATAAGCTTGCCCGCGTCTTCTTCCATGTGAATCCGGGTAATGCCGATCTTCTTTTGCTCCCCGTCAACATCCAATACAACATGACCATGCTCCGAAAGAGGATAAGCATACTGTGATATTTGATATCCTTTGGGCAGATCCGGATAAAAATAATTTTTTCGCGCAAAACTGCATGTCTTGTTAATCGTACTATTGGTCGCCAGAGACATCTTCATGGCGTATTCCACAACTTTCTTATTTAATACCGGCAGAACACCGGGCATGCCGAGGCATACCGGACAGGCATGGCTGTTGGGGGCTCCGCCGAATTTAGTCGAGCAATTGCAGAAAATTTTTGTATCCGTTAAAAGCTGGGCATGAACTTCCAGACCGATTATTGTTTCAAACTCCATTATAATTGCGGCCTCCTTTTTTCAATATTGGCGTTCTTTTCATAGGCAGAGGCTATTTGAATAAGCTTTCCTTCTTCAAAATGTCCGGCTAAAAACTGCACTCCCATCGGCAGACCGGAGGCGGTAAAGCCGCAGGGGACGGATATGCCGGGAATTCCCGCCAGATTAGTCGAGATGGTGAAAATATCGGACAGATACATCTGCAAGGGAGTATCCGTCTTCTCACCGATTTTAAATGCCGGTGTGGGTGTTGTCGGCGTCAGAATCACATCGCATTTTTTCAACGCTTCGTCAAAGTCACGTCTGATCAAAGCGCGCACCTGCGACGCCTTTTTATAGTAGGCATCGTAATACCCGGCAGACAAAGCATAAGTTCCGATCATGATTCTTCTTTGAACTTCGGCGCCAAATCCTTCCCGCCGCGTTCTTTTATACATTTCCAGAAGGTCACGGACATCCGACGCCCGGTGTCCATATTTTACACCGTCATAGCGGGCCAGATTGGAACAGGCCTCCGCCGGAGCGATGATATAATAAACGGCCAGACAATATTCCGTATGGGGTAGAGAGATATCAACGCACTGGCCGCCGCATGCTTCCGCAACTGCAATAGCCTTTTTTATTGCCGCGCTCACCTCGGGATCAATGCCTTCAATAAAATATTCTTTGGGGATACCTATTTTCCAGCCTTTGATGTCGCGGCCGACAAATTGCCGGTAATCGGGAACCTCCATCGGCACGGAAGTAGATTCGCGGGGGTCGTAACCGGCTAAAACATTCATCATAATAGCGCAATCCTCGACGTCTTTCGTGAAGGGACCGATCTGATCCAGCGAGGAAGCAAAAGCAATCAAACCAAATCGCGAAACGCGGCCATATGTTGGTTTTAAACCGACGACGCCGCAATGTGCTGCGGGCTGACGGATGGAACCGCCCGTATCGGAACCAATGGAGGCAATGCATTCATCGGCGGCCACCGCGGTTGCCGAGCCGCCGCTGGACCCCCCGGGAATTCGTTCCAGGTCCCACGGATTGCGCGTCACTCCGAAATAGGAAGTTTCCGTGGAAGATCCCATGGCAAATTCATCCATATTGGTTTTACCGACAAAAACCGCGCCGGCACCTCTGAGCTTTTCCACAACAGTTGCATCGTACGGCGGCACGAAATTGTGCAGAATATGTGAACCGCAGGTAGTGGTGATACCTTTTGTGCACACAATATCTTTCAGAGCGATGGGAATGCCGGTTAAAGTTTTAATGTCACCTTTTTTAATTTCTTCGTCGGCTTTTTTTGCTGCGGCCAGCGCTTCATCCTGCATCAGCCGGATATACGAATGAACCCGCTCTTCCACAGAGTTGATTCTGTCAAAAACAGACTCGGTAATTTGCGCAGCCGAAGCTTCACCGTTTTTTATTTTTTCCTGCAGTTCATGAATAGTCAGCTGGTTTAACTCCATAACTTCCTTCTTTCCATCTTAATAGAATTTAGTAAAACACCTGTGGCAATCAATTTACACTCGCACCGGATTCCTGATCATGCCTATAGTCTGTGGGAGAGCTTATCCAAGGGCTTGCCGCCAACGGCAACTAATGAATTCCTTATTCGATAACTTTTGGTACGCGGAAAAACTCACCGCGCGCATCGGGGGCGTTCATTAACGACTTTTCCGTTCCCAGAGAATCCGCAATCTTGTCTTCACGAAACGCATTAGTTACGGCAATCGCGTGACTCATCGGCTCCACACCCTGGGTATCAAGCTCATTGAGTTTATCGATATACAGCAGAATATCATTCAACTGCGAGGTCAATTTATCTTTTTGCTCATCGTCAATTTCCAGGCGCGCCAGATGCGCCACATATTCGACTTCCTGTTTGCTGATCATCAACAATTCTCCTTCTTATGACG
>JBDKVD010000159.1:0-3180 GCA_039679325.1 Smithella sp. | reverse complement strand
GGGACAGAGGCAACGAGGCGTGGTTCGACAAGCTCACCATGACTGACTCAATTATGAGCCTGTCCTGAGCCTGCCGAAGGGCCAACAAAGATTTGGAAATGGAATAAAAAATCGCAGAAGGGCTGTGTAAAATAAACCCTTCTGCGATGGAATCCAAGTTATTAATTGATCAGCAATTTATACCACGTTGCATTCAAAGGATAACGCGACGACGCAGTCAACAAAGTCAGGCAAAGAATGCGACTTGGTATTAGTATCTGTTGCCGAAGCTGCGGTTTCCTCCCCGGAATCCGCCGCCGCCACCACCGCGGTTTCCGCCGCGATTGCCGCCACCGGCGCCGTAATCTCTTTTCGGTCGGGCTTCGTTCACGGCAATTTTCTTGCCATCCAGAATTCCGTCATGAAATTTCTTAACCGCTTCAACTGCGCCTTCTTCCGTTTTCATTTCTACAAAGCCAAAACCTTTGGATTGCCCGGTGAATTTATCTTTGATGATAGACACTGACGCCACTTCGCCAGCCTCAGAAAAATTGGATTTCAAATCCTCTTCAGTAACATTAAAGGACAGGTTGCCGACATACAAATTTTTGTTCATTCTAAACCCCTTTCTTTTTTTTAATCTTATTAACCTTCACTCCCCGATGGGGTACTATAAAGCATCAAAATCACCCCCATCCGTCTCCTGCTGAGAAGGAAGGAAAAAGTGAGGGGCTTGCATGCCTTTCCTCGCCGTATTTAGATACTGCAGATTTGCGCCGGCAACGCGCTTTACTTGCCTGTACGCATAAAAAAACCACCGACATTTATGTGGTGGTTATACGTGCCATATAAAAAATCCGGTTTCAGTATGCTAAAATATTTTATTTACAAGCTCACACTATTAAATAATAGTCAAGAACGATTTTTACTTCATGTGATAGAAATTGTTTGATTATAGTTGCATATTTTATTATACGGCGCTGTCTGAATCGAAGTCGAAAAAGCTGTGTAAAAAAGAAAAGAGTTAGTTAATGACTATGCCGGATTTAAAAGTTGGAACGGGAGTAGATATTGTTTTTGAAAATGAGATAAATAAACGCAATGCGCACTATATGAAGGCGCTGGTTTATGATTATAAGGGCAGCAATGTCATTATTTCACAAACTTCACCCCCGTTGAGTCGTCGTTTCCTTAATCGGAGGGTAGCGATTACTTTTTTGGCCAAGGCTGATAAGCGTATTGCGCGTTTCGGTTTTATGGCGCAATTGGTCGGTTTGACGACAGATTATCAAATATCCGCCGACAGAAGTGTTGAAGCGCTTGTTTTTAAGCAATTGGAAAAGCTTCAACGGATGGATTTTCGCGTGTTCTTCCGCGTCAAACCTCCTTCTTACAGCAATATCAATCTTTACTTTAGGGGAGAAAAAGTCAATTTGATTGACATATCCTTGGGTGGAGCCAAGTTCAGTTATCCTGCAACTCACTTATTCCGTCGCGGGGACACCGTTAATTTTGAATTAATTATCGACTATACGGCATTTGAAGTAGAAGCACGGGTGTGCAATTTATCGCTGCCTCAAGAGTCTTCGGCTAATAAGGCACTCCAATATGTCGGTGTTGAATTTGAGGGCGACAACAAGCGACTGGAGGGTGTTTTAGGGAAGGCGATCATCGCGATTGAAAGACAGATGCTCAGCGAAGGGAAAATCATCTGATGTCCCTTAATTCCGTCTCTCCAATTTAGAAAGTGTTTGCTTAAATACAAGCAGTTTATTATATTTGCGACGTTGTAAAAAAAATGGGTCAACAACTTAAGGCAGTAAGTATACATAATGAAAACGCCGGATTTAAAAGTTGGAACAAGAGTAACCATTGTTTTTGAAAATGAGATAAATAGAAGCAATACGCATTACATAAAAGCATTGGTTTATGATTACGAAAATGACAATATCGTCATTTCACAGACTACTCCCGCGTTAAACCGTCATTTCCTTAACCGGCGCATAAGGGTTACTTTTTTAGCCAAAATTGAAAAGCGTTTTGTACGCTTTGGTTTTAGGGCGCAATTAATTGATTTGATAACAGACTACGAAATTTCCTCTAATAAATATGTCGAAGCACTTATTCTAAAACAATACGAGACGCCGGAAGAGATGGATTTTCGCATGCATTTCCGCATCAAGCCGCCTTCGCAAAGCAGGATCAATCTTTCTTTCCAGGAGGGAAAAATTAATTTAATTGACATATCATTAGGTGGCGCCCAGTTTACTTGTCCAAAATCTTATTTATTCCTTAGAGGGGATACGATTAATGTTAAATTGACTATAGATGACAAGGAATTTGATCTTAAGGCCAGAGTGCGCAATATATTTATCCCTTATGAATATTCAGCGCATAACAGCATCCAGTACGTTAGTGTTGAATTTAAGTATAAGAACCTGCAGTTGGAAACAACCCTGGGCAGGGCAATTATCGAAATTGAAAGAAAGCTGCTCAGTGAAGGGAAGATTTGACAGACGGTACGGATAAAAATAAAATACACAAATTAAAAAAATAATTTCTTGGTCTGAGGGAGGGAAACAAATGTCTAAATCAAAAGACGTGAAGAAGGATGCAAAGAAAAAACCGGTAAAGACGGCAAAAGAAAAGAAAGAAGCGAAGAAAATGAAAAAAACCGGTTAATAAAAAATTATTTCATTCCTGATGGACTCGTAAAAAGTCGTGAAATTAACAATTTTCAGACGACCTCGTAAAATACCCTGAAGGGCACGCGAGGTCGCAGGCAAGGCGCGCTAATACCGAGGAATGAGGCGTACTTAGAGTACGCCGCAGGGAGCCTGCCCCGGCGAAGGCCGGGGAGGGATGAAGCGCAACGCAGCATCCGGCCTTTTTACGAGGCCGTCATTCCTGAATCAATGGTGATAATGCGGGGGCAGGCTGGATGACAAACGCCCCGAAAGCCGAAGACTTTGGCTGAACCGGGGCAGGCTGCGTCAGCAGAGGTAATGCTTGATTTGGAATTGGAATTGCTATAAACATTGCGTTGGACTCGGGGGTACAGGCAATGATCCCCGCGACAATAAACAGTGTATTGTTAGTTTCGATTTTATTTAAAATATAACAGCTGGTACTGGTGGTGAAAATTATCTTATGAAAATTACATTTCTGGGGGCCGCAAGAACTGTTACCGGATCTTGTCAC
>JBDKVD010000158.1:0-5193 GCA_039679325.1 Smithella sp. | reverse complement strand
GTCTGGCTTTTTCTTCAGCCTTCAGTCTATAAGGCTTCAGCCTTTTTCAATGTGCTTCGTCCCAGTTTTTTCCACTGGCGATCTCCACCCTCAGCGGCACTTTGAGTTTAATGACTTCTTCCATTTCTCTTTTAACCAGCGTCATGACTTCCTCTTTTTCGCCAACAGGCGTTTCGAGAACAAGTTCGTCATGCACCTGCATGATCAGGCGGGCGTTAAGCTTCTTCGTCTTCAGTAGACAGGCAATGTTCACCATCGCCACTTTAATCAGATCGGCGGCGGTTCCTTGAATGGGAGTGTTTATCGCCATGCGTTCGGCAAACTGTCTTACCGCGGCAACCGGACTTTTCAATTCCGGCAGGTAACGGCGTCGATTCAGGAGCGTACAGACAAAGCCGTTGTTGCGGGCGCCTTCCAAAATTCCATCCAGGTAAGAGCGCACTTTTTTATAGCGCTGAAAATAGCCGTCAATATAAGTCTGCGCCATTTTCTGAGACATGCCCAGTTCTTTGGCTAAACCGAAAGCGCTCATGCCATAGAGGATGCCAAAGTTGATTACCTTGGCCTGTCGGCGCATGTCTGCATTAACCATTTGCGGAAATACTCCGAAGATGTCCGATGCCGTGCGGTTATGGATATCTTCCCCCGACAGAAAGGCTTCTATTAATGTTTCGTCTTCCGATAAATGAGCAAGGATGCGCAGTTCTATCTGTGAATAATCAGCGGAGATCAAAATACAATCCGGTGCGGCGATAAAGGCCTGCCGGATTCTTTTGCCTTCGAGCGTCCTGATAGGAATATTCTGCAAATTGGGATTGCTGCTCGACAGTCTGCCTGTTGCCGTCACCGTTTGATTGTAGGATGTATGAATCCGGCCTGTTTGCGGATTAATTAGCAGTGGCAGGGCGTCGATATAAGTGGATTTCAGTTTGGCAAGGCTGCGGTAGGCAAGGATTTCCGCCGGAAGTTCGTGACTCCGGGCAAGATTGGAAAGAACATCCACATCCGTGGAGAAACCGTCTTTGGTTTTCTTGCCCGGGGGAAGTTTGAGTTTATCAAATAAAATGCTCTGCAATTGTTTCGGCGAATTGATGTTGAATTTTTCACCGGCTAGGAGAAAAATCTTCTCTTCGGAAATGGACAGCAATTGGGCGAGCTCCGTGGACATTTGCCCTAAAAGATGGGCATCGATCAGCACGCCTTTTTTCTCCATTTGAGCAAGCACGTATAAAAGCGGCATTTCCACTTTTTCAAAAAGATCGGCGGCATCAATTTCCTTTAATTTCCCGGCAAGAAACGGAGCAAGCGCAAAAACAGCCGCTGCCCGCGCACCGGCACCCGCCGCCATTGTCTCCACAGGCACCAGATTCAGCGGATAAGTTTTGCCCTTGCCGAGAGCCGCGTTGTCGATGGAAGGTATTTCTTCATGCAGATATTCCCATACAATTTCGGAAATGTCATATGATTTTCTGGCGGGGTTAAGCAGGTAGGCGGCAAGCATGGTGTCATTTCCCGCCGGTATTTCCATATCTAAATCTGAAAGATCGACAAGAGCGGTTTTGAGATCGTGGACATGTTTTCTGATGCTGGTATTGCTGAGAACCGGAGCAAGCGCGGTCAGCACTTCTTTTGCCGATAACTGTGCCTGCGGGATCGTGTGCCCCAACGGCACGTAGAAGGAGTCGGTGCCCGTGCTTATGGCGATGCCGATTAATTCTGCAGGCGTGTTTTTCGCGCGGATAAACTCCAGCGCTGTTGCGGGAAGTTTCTGTAATTGGTCGATAAGCTGTGCCAGCTTTTCTTTATCCTGAACAATCTCACAATTTTTAGCAGTGGCCTTATCATTGCGCTTCAGTTCCTGAAGAAGCGAGGAAAATTCAAATTCACTGAAAAGACGCAGCAGCGTCTCTTTGTCCGGCTCTTTGCGCTCAGCCTCTTTCAAGTCAAAATCAATTTCAATATCTTTTCTGATCAGCGCCAGTTGGCGGCTCATTCTGGCCTGTTCGGCATTTTTGCGGAAGCTTTCCCGCAATTTGACGTTTCTTAAATTTTCCGTATTCCGGATAACTTCTTCCACGGAGCCATACTCTTCAATTAATCTTTGAGCTGTTTTGGGGCCGATGCCCGGCACACCGGGAATATTATCCGATGTGTCTCCCATCAGACCGAGAATTTCCGTAACCTTGTCAGGGTTCACACCGAAGCGTTCTTTCACCGCCGCCACATCATAAGTTTTATCCTTCATTGTGTCGATCATGGTGACGTTTTCGTCTATCAGCTGCATCAAATCCTTGTCGCCGGAGACAAGGATGGTTTTCCAGCCGAGACCGCTTGCTTTTGCAGTAAGTGTGCCGATAATGTCGTCGGCTTCGATACCCTGCTTTTCCAATATTGTAACGGACAAGCCACGAACCACGTCTTTGATAAAAGGAATCTGCGGAATCAGGTCGTCGGGCATGGGCTTGCGGTTTGCTTTGTAGTCGGCAAATTCCTCATGGCGCAATGTTGCTCCTTTAAGATCGAACGCAACAACAATGTAATCCGGTTGAAGGTCGCGCAGGAGTTTTAGCAGCATGTTGGTAAAACCATAAATGGCATTGGTGGGGAATCCCCTGGAATTGGTGAGCTGCGGAATGGCGTAAAAGGCGCGGTAAATATAGTTGTTGCCGTCAATTAGAGCGATAACGGGGACTTTATTTTCTTCATTCATAGTTAATCATGTTCCATTAATTGTCGACTATAGGGTTTGCTTTTTTTTATCTTTCTTCTGCAAGATACCAATCTATTTTTTAATTGACGGCCTCGTAAAAAGGTTGCAGGCAAGGCGCGCGAGTCATGAGGAAGCGCATCCAGCATACGCCGGATTCACTTAGCATCCGGCCTTTTTACGAGGCCGTCATATTTCAAACGTTGCATTGATCTTAAATGTTCTAACCGCTTTCATATTCAGGATATCATTCACGCCTGTGTCCGACTTCAGTTGGGTAAGAAAATTATCGATGTCCTGTTCTTTTTCCATATTCACCGTAAACCACACATTATAGTCATTTTTTCTGAGATAGTTATGCGTAACGCCTTGGCAGGCGTTAACGTTACGGACAAAGTTATCCAGCTTTTCCTTCGGCACCCGGGCCGCGCAAAGTGTGCTGACACGGCCCAGATCAGAGCCGCTGAATACCGCTCCGATCCGGCGAACAATGCCTTCGTCTTTAAATTTTTGAATGCGGCTGATTACTTCTTCTTCGCTCAGTTCGCATTTTTCCGCCACAGCTAAAAAAGGACGCTCCGTAAGCGGAAATTCTTTTTGCAGAATGTTGAGTATTTTTTTATCGATGTCATCCATGGGATATCACAATTTCGTCATTCCGGCGCAGGCCGGAATCCAGTTATACTATAGTTTCATATAAATCCTGCCACTCGGGATTAAGCTCTTCTATCAACCTCAATTTCCATGCCCTTTTCCATTCTTTCAATCTTTTTTCCCGCTCAATAGCAGAGTTCATATTTTCATGTAATTCATACCAAACAAGACGATGAACATTATATCGTTTCGTAAATCCTTCTACCAAGCAATTCTTATGCTGCCATACTCTCTTGACGAGATCCGAAGTCACACCAATATAGATGGTTCCATTTTTTCCACTTGCCGGAATATATACAGTTGGTTGGTTAATTGTACTGTTCCTTCTTTCCTGGATTCCGGCCTGCGCCGGAATGACAAGAAAAAAATGGTTTGTTGCTAACAACGAGGTTTATATAGGCACAACGGTTCTTCTGCCAAATAATCTCCGGTTGCCTCGAACGCCCTCGCCCGGCAGCCGCCGCAAACCTTGATAAATTCACAACGGCCGCACTTGCCGCCGTATTTGCTGTAATCGCGCAGATTGCGGAACACTTCCGAATTTTCCCATATCTCGGCAAAACTCTGCTGCTGTACATTGCCGCAATTCAACTCCAGATAGCCGCAGGGCTGAACCTGGCCTGTGTGGGAAATAAAACAAAATGAAATGCCGCCCAGACAGCCGCGGGTGGACTCATGAAAGTGTCCACCTGCTTTTTTCACGGGCCCCATGCCCTTTGGTTTATTTTGGTGCATGATGCGGAAATAATGCGGTGCGCAGGTTGCCTTGAGTTGAATTTCACACGTCAGGCTTTCCTGATAAAACCACAGCAGCGTTTCTTCATAATCGGCGGCGGTAATAGCCTGACTGGCCAGATCCTTGCCGCGTCCGGTCGGTACAAGCAGGAAAATATGATGCGCCGCCGCGCCGAGTCTTAAAGCCAGATTGTGAATATCTTTCAACTCGTGCAGATTGGCATTGGTGATTGTCGTATTTATCTGAAACTCCATCCCCGCGCCCTTCAAGGCGTCGATACCCCGCATCGCGCCGGCAAAGGCATCGGGCTCCTGGCGGAAAGCATCATGGCTTGGCGCATCTTTCCCGTCAATGCTGATGCTGACGCGCTGGATACCACTGGCGATCATCTTTTGCGCAACCGTCTGATCAACAAGAGTGCCGTTTGTCGCCATGACCATGCGCAAACCTTTTTGGGTTCCGTAGGATGCAAGCTCAAAAATATCGGGACGCAAGAGCGGCTCGCCGCCGGTGAGAATAATTACGGGAGATGATACGGCGGCAATTTCATCGATCAGCGCGAGGCACTTTTCTGTGGACAGCTCTCCCGGATAAGGTCCGCGGCTGGCTGCAGCGCGACAGTGAATGCCGTTCAGATTGCAGCTGCGCGTCACTTCCCACGCAATCATACGCACCGTATTTTCCTTTTTTCGTACACCGGGAGAAGGTGAGTGAGGGGAGGGTGAAATATTCTCCATTACTTGTTCAATACCTGTGCTGCCTGCATGGCCCAATAAGTTATAATAATATCAGCGCCGGCCCGCTTGATCGAGGTCAGCGACTCCAGCATGGCTTTTTCTTCATCCATCCATCCCATCTGCGCCGCGGCTTTGATCAGCGAATATTCGCCGCTGACGTTGTATGCCGCCAGGGGCAGATCAAACTCCTGCTTTGCCCGGCAGATGATATCCAGATAAGCCAGCGCCGGCTTCACCATGATGATATCCGCTCCTTCCGAAACATCAAGATTAATTTCCCGGATAGCTTCGTCGCCGTTGGCCGGATCCATCTGGTAGTCCCGCCGGTCTCCAAACTGAGGTGCGCTTTCGGCCGCTTC
>JBDKVD010000157.1:0-3942 GCA_039679325.1 Smithella sp. | reverse complement strand
TTCCCACGTCACCTTTTTTCCCCCAAAGTGAATTGTCGGAGAGCCGGGCCTCCACATAGCCCAGAGCAATCATCCGTTTGCTCATCTTTGTCCGGGCAGGAAGTATGCCCAGCATGGAAAAGTGTTGCCCCTCATTCGTTTCTATTCCCTTTGATAAATACATCAACCCCCCGCACTCGGCATAAACCGGCCGGCCGGAATCGGCGAAAGCGCGAATGGAAGACATCATTTCTCCGTTTGCCGCTAAAGCCTGCGCATGGACTTCCGGATAACCGCCGCCGATGTATATCCCGTTAAGGTTGTCCGGAAGCAGCTTATCCGCCAGAGGTGAAAAACGAACAATCTCACAGCCACGAGCAACCAGTGCATCGAAGAAATCCTGATAGTAAAAGTGAAAAGCGTCGTCATAAGCAACCCCGATACGGATTTTCGGGGAAAAAGCAGTGGCATCAGTCTGCATGAATTTATGGGCGTCAGAATCCGGCTTTTTTTTCACATCCAGACTCTGCAGCAGAGTTTCAATGGAAACATGACGTTCAACTGCAGCGCTTAAATCGTCAATTACAGGTTTTGTCAGATTTTGTTCACTGGCCGTAACCAATCCCAGGTGTCTGCCGGGAAGCTTCACAAATGCGCCGCTGGGTATCGCTCCCACCAATGGAGGCTCGCCTGCCGCCGCAAGAGAGGCGGAAAGCCACTTTTCATGATTTTGCGATCCGCAATGATTGGCAACGACACCGATGAAATTCAACTGAGGTTCGAAAGATGTGAATCCTTTAACCAGCGCGGCAAAGCTGCGGCTCATTCCCCTGGAATTGACAATCAGCAACACGGGGGCGTCGAGCCAATCGGCGATTTGCGCCGTACTCCCCTGGGTTGTCGATGTATCCGAGCCGTCGAAAAGCCCCATTACCCCTTCTACAACAGCAATATCCGCGTCCCTGGTAACACGGTCAAAAAGATTCTGAATGTGCTCTTTATCCATCATCCAGCTGTCCAGATTATAGCAGGGCCTTCCGGAGACAACAGCGAGATAAGTCGGGTCTAAAAAATCCGGGCCCACCTTGAATGTCTGGACTTTAAATCCACGCCGGCAGAGCGCACCCGTCAATGAAATCGCGAGGCTTGTTTTTCCCGATCCACTATGAGCGGCGGCGATGACTATTCTCGGACATTTACCCATTAATATTCCACCCCTTTTTGCGCCGGAATGTTTTCCTGAAATCCGTGTTTCCGGCACTGCATAACCGTAACTGTATCGGCCGCGGCAATCAATCCGTCGGAGGCTTTCCGGCCGGTAAGGACAAGACACAGTGAGTTTCCGGCACTGCGAATTACTGCCAGTACATCATCTTCCTTGATAAGTTTCTTATCAACGGCATTGCATATCTCATCCAGGATGATCATGTCATACTCCTGGGATTGAATTGCTTTAGCCGCAATCTGCAGGGCATGCGCGGCGGCATTCTGGTGCGAATAGAAATCCGGGTGATCAGCCGGCGGAACAAAGCTCAGACCCGTCTGGACAAATTCCACGCCGGCAAGCTTTTGCACGGCGGCAACTTCACCGGTCATCGCGGCGGCTTTAATAAACTGCACGATCTTGATCCGCATCCCGTGGCCGCTGGCTCTCAGGGCCATACCCAGAGCTGCCGTCGTTTTCCCTTTACCGTCGCCCGTAAATAATAAGACTCTTCCCACGTCAGGCACCGACTATCCCTTTAATTAGAAATCTGATTCCGACAAATATAACAACCGCCGCCAATGAGGTGGCCAGCATCATGTAATTAGCCTTCAGTATATGCCGCTGTTCCATGGACTCGATGGGATCGCCGATGAAAGGCAACTCCACCAGCTTTCCGTGGCGAAAAAGAGGTCCGCCCAGTTGAATTCCCAACGCTCCGGCCATAGCCGCTTCCGAAATTCCCGAGTTCGGACTGGCATGATGGCCTCTGTCGCGCAGACAGATGTTCCAAGCCTGAACAGGTCTGTAACCTGTCAGAGCGGCAGCAATAAACATTAAGGGAGCCGTTAATCTTGCCGGTAAATAATTTGCAACGTCGTCTATTCTGGCTCCAGCCCAGCCGAAATAAAAATATTTTTCATTCTTGTAGCCCACCATGGAATCTAAGGTACTGGCAGCCTTATACATCATCGCGCCCACCGGTCCAAAAAGAGCGGCAAAGAAGAGAGGGGCGATAATTCCATCAACCGTGTTTTCCGCTACACTTTCGACCGTTGCGCGGATGATACCCTTTTCATCGAGCTTGTCCGTATCACGGCCGACAATAAAAGCGACATTGGCGCGCGCCTGCGGCAGATTTCCCGCCTGCAAAGCCCTGTATACATCCATACTGTGCTTGCCCAGATCCCGGATGGACAAGGACGTGTAAATAATCAATACTGAAAGCACATTAGCCACCCAGGGATTGATCCAGGCGGCAATTCTGAGAGCCCCAAAAGCAACGCCTCCCGTAACCGCGATAACGATTAATGCCATCAATGTTCCGGCGGTACGCTGATTGCCGATTATTCTCCGCAGAGCATCTTCCAAAACCGTGATAAGCCTGCCGATCAACTTGACCGGATGAGGCAGCCACCGCGGATCGCCAAACAGCAGATCGAGAATAACGGCCAGAATTATTTGCATCTCCAGTGTCATTACAATCCCATAATTTTGTATATTGCCGCCATATCAAGGCTCTCGCGGACAACGGCGGCCAGACGTTCAAACGCCGGTTCCAGATCGTAAACTGCACAAACTTTACCGCAAGCGGAAAGCCCGCGCTTTACCCGCAGACGGTCGATAAACCAGCGACGGAATTCATCGGCATCGAAGACGCCGTGAAGATAAGTACCCCAGACATTTCCGTCAGCCGTGCCCAAACCGATTATTTTTCCGTCTTCTCCTTCGACCAGGGGTACCAAATTATCCCCGGCGGTAAGGCCGTGGTGTATTTCATAGCCCGTAAGGGGCAATCCGGAAAGCAGGTGCTTTGCCTCTATACGCTTGAGTGTCTTGTCCGGCGACAGATATGTACCGACGGACAGCAAACCCAGCGCACTGAGAGATTCTTTTTCCGGAGATTCGATGCCGTGAGGATCGTCTATCTGACTGCCCAGAATCTGGAAGCCGCCGCAGACGCCGACTATTTCCGTTTTCTTTTTCGCCGCCAGCTCTAAAATGCGCTGCCCCATACCCGTCTTTTTCAAAAAGGCCAAATCTCCCATGACGTTTTTGCTGCCGGGCAAAATGACTGCATCAGGTTCACCTAAATCAGCAGGATTCTTGACGACTCTCAAGCGGACATCCGGTTCAATATTCAGGGCGTCGAAATCGGTAAAGTTGGAGATATGCGGCAGGTCGACGACGGCAATTACGACATGATCTCTGGCGGGCACGATGTCTTTAATCAAGCCTTCCTTAAAGCTTACAGAATCTTCTTCCGGCAGCCCCAGATTGTTCAGATAAGGCACAACCCCCAAAACCGGCCGGCCGGTGTATCGCAGAATATACCTGTGGGCGGATTCTAAAAATGTTTTCTGGCCGCGAAAACGATTAACAATAAAACCGGCCAGCAGCTTCCGCTCCGCTTCAGTTAAAACTTCCAGAGTGCCGATAAAGGATGCATAAATCCCCCCCCGGTCGATATCGCCCACAAGCAAAACAGGAGCCCGGGCATAAAGGGCCATGTTCATGTTTACGATATCATTGCTTTTAAGATTGATCTCCGCGGGGCTTCCCGCACCTTCCATAATTACAGCATCGTACTCAGCGGCAAGCGATTCAAAATCCTCTTTTGCCGCCGTAAAAGGCATGGTTTTGAAATCAATATATTCCTGAAAATCCATATTACCGACGGGCTTACCACGAACAATGATTTGTGAACCCAATTCACTGTTCGGCTTGAGCAGCACCGGATTCATGCGTACGTCCGGATC
>JBDKVD010000156.1:0-3402 GCA_039679325.1 Smithella sp. | reverse complement strand
GCCGAAGTTTTGACCTGCTTTCAAGATCGCATCCCAAAGATCGCCGATTGCCTTCGCCGAAGCATAAATTTCAAAACCATCTTCACCGGTATAACCGCTGCGGGATATAATTGACGAATGATTCGCTGCTCTTACTTCCACAAAATGATAATAACGAATGTTATTCAGATCATAACCGGTCAAAGTGGAAAGAATTGCCTGCGCAGACGGCCCCTGCAAATCCAGTTTACCCACCTTCTCCGTAACATTTTCCACTGTGCTTTCAAACCCCTTGTCTTCCCGCAAAGCACATATCCTCTGCCAGTCCTTCTCACAGGTTGTAGCATTGGTCACAAGCACATAGAAATCCGACGCCACCTTGTAAACAGTTAAATCATCTATAATTCCGCCATCATCGGTGAGCAGAGCGGAAAGTTTAATCTGTCCGTTTTTCTGGTTTTGTAAATTTCTGGTCAGGGCATACTGCAGCAGATCGAATGACTGCGGCCCTTTCACCACTATTTCCCCCATGTGGCAGATATCAAAAAGGGCGGCAGCATTGCGGGTTGTTCTGTGCTCGTCAATAACATTTGTGTATTGAACGGGCATGGCCCAGCCCCCAAAGTCAATTATTTTGGCATTCAGAGCAACGTGTTTTTCATATAAGGGTGTTTTTTTCATTTTATTTCACCAGAAGTTTAAGAATGAGAGACAATACAACCAGAAAAATGGCGTGAACATTATAACTGGCGCCACAGCCCGGATTAAAGCATTTACCCTTTATCGCCAGCATTAGTGTTATTAAGCTACTACAACTATAAATAGTTTTCAAGATTTAATAGGGAACGGCTTTGAAGCAAAAAAAAGGACAGGAAAAACCTGTCCTTTTTTAAATTCAAATAAGCTTATTATAACTTATTTTGCTGCCGGAGCTGCTTCTTCAGCTTTCTTTTCGGCTTTCTTTGCTTTCTTTACTTTCTTTGCAGCTTTCTTTGCCGGAGCCTTCTCTTCAGCTTTCTCTACCTTTGCGGCTTCTTCTTTGACGGGAGCAGCGGCCTTTTCAGCAGCCATAACGGTGGTGCCCATTGCAAATACCAATGCTACAACTAACAATACTAAACGCTTCATCTTAAATTCTCCTTCTAAATTTGTTTTTAATTTTTATATTACCCTCAAAAATAAGGGAACATAAACGACCGATTAATCAGCATCCACAGTGAAAGCAGGTCTTTCGGCAGCACCTGCACCCCTGTTTACTTTCAGAATGCCTTTTAGCAATCTACATGCCAACCCGAATAATGTTTTTAGCCATCTTAAATCATTGATATTGTTTGCTAATATATTTTGTCTTTCTTTTTCAGTCTTTTTCGGAATAACAAAGAGGGGAATCATTCCCCACATGGCGGGAAATTTTTCATCATCAAAGCCATGATTCTATGCGTTGGAATCATTTAAGATTCAGGAATCATACCTGCAATTAATCGAGCTCAAACAAAAAGTTTTTTAAAGAAATCTTCTTTTTTCTTGGGGTAATAGAGGTCACCCTCATAATCGACAATTAATTTACCGTCCAGATGGTCAGCCTCATGCTGAACAATACGGGCGACATAATCCTCATATCTTTTACTGATTTTTTCTCCTTTGGCATTCAGGGCGCGTACTTTAATTTCCGGAAAGCGGCTGATTTCGACCTGAATATCCGGGCAGGATAAACAACCTTCAGCCATAGACACTTTTTCACCGCGTGCCTGAGTAATCCGCGGATTTATCAGCACTTCATACTCATCAGGCTTGATTTTGCCTTTTTCCTCGAAGCCCTTAATACGAAAGACAATAATTCTTTTACTAATACCGATTTGCGGGGCGGCAAGACCGGAGGCGTCGTCTCTGGCTAAAAACGAATCAATAAGAGTCTGGACGTCGCTGCGTGATTCCTTATCGAGAGGCGCGGCAACTTCGGAACACTTCTTCCGTAAGACGGAAGTGTTCTCTTTATTGATTCCTTCTTCATTCCATAATGTTAATACTCTGTTTTTAGCCATTAAATTACCACCTGTTGAATATTTCGCCTGCGGCTATAACATCTATTTACCGTATTTTCAAGCAATTGTAGCTTGCAATTACAGCCCTTCTTTTGCTAAAACCTTCTACCCATTATTCAATAATTTATAAGAGGCAGAATTTGCTAAATCAAATAATAACTACAATTGTCAAGAACCAGTTTGCCCAGGCATTGAAATTTGAAGAAGGCCCCGACCCTTCCCTGCCCCTCTGCGACGACAAAAAACAGCGCCTTCTTTATATCCACATTCCTTTTTGTGAAGAACTTTGTCCCTATTGCTCCTTTCACCGGGTGCGTTTTGAAGAGAAGACGGCCCGCAAGTATTTCCGGGCGCTGACCAAAGAGATCAAACTTTACCGGGAGAAAAACTACTCCTTTACTGGAATATACGCAGGCGGTGGAACGCCCACCGTTCTGATCGATGAATTAGCCAATGTAATGCAATGCGCCCGCGAGAACTTTCCCATCCGGCAAATATCGGTAGAGACCAACCCCAACCATCTGACACGGGAAAATATCGCCGTTTTGCAGCAGGCCGGGGTCAATCGTCTTTCCGTTGGCGTTCAGACCTTTAACGACGAGTTGCTGAAAAAAATCGGACGCCTGGAAAAATACGGCTCCGGAGAAGTAATCGCCGAAAAGCTCGGTAAAATTCAAGGCAGTTTTGATACCCTTAACGCCGACATGATTTTCAATTTTCCCACGCAAACTCCGGAAATGCTGGATGCCGATCTGGATATTCTGCTGAAGTTAAAAATGCAGCAGGTTACGTTCTATCCTTTAATGGTTTCCAATATAACACAGGGTCTGATGGACAGGACAATTGGAACGGTCGATTTCAACCGTGAAAAAAAATTATATAAGAAGATCGCCCGGCGCTTGTACAATGATTATGAATACTCCTCGGCCTGGTGTTTTTCGCGTAAGAACGGTAAAAAAGCAATGATTGACGAATACGTCGTCGATTACGATGAATATGCAGGGCTGGGCAGCGGCGCTATTGGATATCTTGCTGGAACCTGCTACGCCAATACATTTGACATCAACCAATACATCGCCTCTCTTGAACAAAACATAGTTCCTCTTATGGCCTCCCGCAGCTTTAATCTCCACGATCAAATGAGCTATGACTTTCTGATGAGGCTTTTCAGCACAAAACTCCATGTTGTAGAACAGGAAAAAATATATAACGGAAAGTTTTTAACAGCGCTGTGGAAAGAGATGATCGCCTTTACTCTGGCCGGTTCTTTCCGTTATTTATCACCGGAATTACATTTAACACCGCGGGGGCGCTATTTCTGGGTTATCATGATGCGGGAGTTTTTTATCGCCGTGAATAATTTCCGCGAGTACTGCCGCAA
>JBDKVD010000155.1:0-9964 GCA_039679325.1 Smithella sp. | reverse complement strand
AGTGATGGTAGAAAAGATATAAGAAAACGTGTAATAGAAAGCATGATTATATAACATGGAGGGATGGCCGAGTGGTCGATGGCGGCGGTCTTGAAAACCGTTGATCGAAAGATCCGCGGGTTCGAATCCTGCTCCCTCCGCCAGATATTTCAGGACATTTAATTAACTAAATGGCCTTGCTTTAATAACGAAGAACCGGTAAAAAGTTCTTCCTGAGAACAATTTACGGCTGAACAAAAACGGAGAGATGGCTGAGTGGCCGAAAGCGATCGCCTGCTAAGCGATTGTACGCCCTATAAAGGTGTACCGCGGGTTCAAATCCCGCTCTCTCCGCCATTTTTTTATCAGCTCTACCTCTTTATTTATTTTCCACTTATTATCAATTCAATAATCTAATTATTAGGGCAGTTTAAATGATTTTGGGAAAAGATTTTGTTGTATTGGAAACATTGCGCCGGGACAAAGACAATTTTCGGAGTCTCCTGTTTACTGATCCGGTCGATATTATTACCTGTTATCAAAAAAAAGATATTTTGCAGTCCTTCCGGAAAATAGATGATTACCGGCAAAAAGGCTTTTATGTGGCTGGTTTTTTAGCCTACGAGCTGGGTTATCTTTTAGAAGACGTGTTAAATCGATGCCATCAGACGCAGGATTACCCGTTGATGTGGTTTGGTGTGTATAATAAACCCCGTCGATTAATTAAGCCGTTTATCTCCGGCAACAATGATCAATACTATTTATCAACGCCAATTCTTGCGATCAACAAAAACGGCTACGGGAAAAATATCAATAAAATTAAGGAGCATATCGGCAACGGAGATACTTATCAGATTAATTACACTACAAAATATAAATTTAGATTTATCGGCGATATATTTGCCTTTTACAACAGGCTTAAGGAAAACCAGACAGTTTCCTATACCGCACTGATCAATTACAATAATAATTACATTATCTCCCTTTCACCGGAATTATTTTTCCGAACCGACAAAAATCGTTTAATCTCGGTTAAACCCATGAAAGGAACGGCCGACAGAGATTTGCCGTCCGCATGGCTTTCGCAGGATGAGAAAAACACAAGTGAAAACGTGATGATTGTTGATTTGCTGAGAAATGATCTGGGCAGAATTTGCCAGTCCGGTACCGTGAAGGTCAGCAGGCTTTTCGAGGTCGAAGAATATGAAACACTATGGCAGATGACCTCGACTATCAGCGGTAAATTAATACCCCAATTCAGGACCTTGGAGATCATTAAAAGCCTGTTTCCATGCGGTTCCGTCACCGGCGCCCCAAAAATAAATTCCATGAAAATTATCCGGTCCCTGGAGAAGGAACCGCGCAATATTTACACCGGCGCCATCGGTTATTGGGGGCCGGACAATAAATCCGTTTTCAATGTAGCAATCAGAACTCTTGATCTGAAGCAGTCGGGCGGTAATAGATACGAAGGAGAGATGGGCATAGGCAGCGGAATTGTTAATGATTCTCTGGCGGATGAGGAATATCGGGAATGCCGGCTGAAGGCGCAGTTTCTGTTCAACTCTGCTTCTGATTTTTCGCTTATAGAAACGATGCTTTCGATAGATGGCAAGATAAAATTTCTTGACCGGCATCTGCGGCGTTTACAATCTACGGCTCAATATTTTAATATTCCCTGCAATAATACAGCAATCAGACAGGCGGTAAAAAAGCATGCTGCGCCGCTGGCCGGCCGTATACGTCTGCGCCTGCTTTTGAATGCAATAGGTGAAATATCTCTGGAATATCGACCTGTAACGGCGCATGAATCGGTGCCGCAGCAGATTATTCTTTCCCGGCATAAAACAAATTCACAGGATCCCTTTTTGTATCACAAGACAACTTTTAGAAAATTATATGATTCCGAATACAAAAAATGTACGGATTCAGGTTATCGGGATGTAATTTTTCGCAATGAAAAAGATGAAATTACCGAAGGGGCGATATCGAATATTTTTATCCGGCAAAATGGAAGCTATTACACGCCGCCGCTTAGCTGCGGTTTGCTCAATGGGATCGAACGGCAGATAATGATGGAAAAACTAAAAGCTGAAGAAAAAATATTATACCTGGCTGATTTGAAAAAAGCCGAGGAGATAATTTTGACTAACTCGGTTCGCGGGGCGACAACAGTAATCTTGATGTCGTAAGTATTGATGTCCATATACTATTGGCAAAAAACAAACTGGGCACATTTTATTTTTGCCTCAAGGCAAATTATGTGCTATAGGGTTGCCTCTTAAATACAAAGTAAATTTTGCGCCCATGGCTCAGCTGGATAGAGCGCCAGACTACGAATCTGGATGTCGCAAGTTCGAATCTTGCTGGGCGCACCAATTAAAAAAAGGGATCAGACAATCGTCTGATCCCTTTTTTTCGCTAAGCTATTGCTGAAATATTTGTATATTTTAAGTAATCTTCAATGATTTTCTTTTTAGCCTGAAAAAAGGATACCCGTGTATAAATTACACCTACGAGTTAAAATAAGTAGCAAGTAAATTATTTTTCATATTTATGTTTGAAATAATTGACATATTATGAGCGGCAACCAAGATAAAACACAACATAGCGGGTTGCATGATCCATTACACATCACAATGATTACAGATGGGGATTTTTTGGAATTCTTTCTGCTGATGTATTTTTTTGATTTCGTTCATCTTCGGACATGTCCAAAGTTCAAGGATAGACTTGTTCTGCAAATTGCCAAGTGTATATTCACCGTTAACATCTGCGCAACAAATGGTTACATCCCCATTCCAGTAAATCGTCATCCTTTCCCAGAGATTTGAGCAAGTGTGTTGGCGAGAATACTGCTTGTTATCACTGGTATGGTAGTTTGCAAAAAAATTGGAGATTTTCCCAACCACCCGCACGTGATCGACCTTACCAAGCCAGAAATCAAGAAAAGCTCTTTGCTCATGTTCGTTTTCAGGCATTGTATAAAAAATGGTTTCAACTACAGGGCCATTCATTTTTTTACTCTGGCGTAATTCAACAAGGTTAAATATGTTGTTAACCACCCGTTTGTGATTAACGCCTGGCATGACCTGTTTATGAACTTCTGCAGAATTTCCAAGAACCGAAAACATCAAATGATCGGCCATTGTCAAACCTGTTCCCAAAAGCGTTGTAATTTTCTTCGGATCTAAGGGCATGCCATTCGTGGTGAGATGCACCACAAGTTTTTTCTCCTTTATGTATCGGATCATCTCTGCTATCTGGGGATGCAGTAACGGCTCACCATGCAGATATAGGTGAATTCGCTTAACGCCGATCTCTGCCGCTTGATCAATAATGCTCCGAAACAACTGGACAGACATAAACCCCTTCTTCCGCTGACTGTTTCTGGTAGAGCAACAAATACAACTCGCATTGCATATATTGGTGGGCTCCAGTTGCAGGCTTGGGGGAACATCGCTATGAACGAAGGAATAACCTACGAGTCGTGGGAGCAAATAACCAACCTTCTCCAATAGAATTCTGACGTCCTTTAAAGAGCGTACAAGTTTCAATTCCTCCAACCCAAATCGAAATCGCTCTGTAAACATCTCTAGCCTCCAATTTTAATGATGGATCATGATTACTGATGTTTCACGGGTGATATTGACAACAACTTGCATTAGGATAGACTTGAGATAAAAAACTATATATTGTCAGGATTACTTAGCATCGCCAATGACGACCACTGTTCTTTTCATCCATTGTCACCTCAATGCATCTAATCGTATCTCGTTCGTTTTTCCCAGTGGAATGAATAAGGTTATGTGGCTTAATTTGGTAATCATAAAATTTCTAATAAAAATACATTTATGAATACAAAAAAACCATATATCGAGAAATTTATTTTTCTATAGGATAAGGTGTAGATGGCAGGGAAAATCTGGTTGTTAATTCTTCTATCTTGATAAATACGGATGTTAAAAGCTTTCCCGAAAAAAGTAGACAAATATACTTCTAGGTATATAGCTTTTAATAATAAAATTGATTAAAAAAATAACCTTGAAAAAATATTCGTTCACCAGCGAGTAAAATTAAATCACTTTGAAGAGGACTTAAATGAAAAAGGTCATTTCTGTTTTACTTATTCTGGTTATTTACTCATTCATGTTTTCTGGTGATGCATGGGCTTTCCGGTGCGGCGGCAAGCTTGTTGTCCAGGGTGATACGAAGCTTAAAGTATTGGATACGTGCGGAAATCCATCATCCAAAGAACAAATATGCTTGGAACATCACAGAGAAACGGGAGTATGTGTTAATTTTGGTGAAAAATGGTTTTATAATTGTGGAGAGAATGATTTTATATATGCCCTGACATTTAGCGAGGATGGAACCCTTATCGGCGAACGGTCACAAGGGCGTGGTTTCGGCGCATCAAAGTGTAACGGATATTAATCAATTAGCGTATTTTTGTAAGACCCGCTTTTCGGCAAGTTTTTTTATGAATATTGCCTTTATTCATTGTCAGTCCCATCCATATATTTTTGGGCAATTTCCTTGAACTGATCGGCTACCTGCAGAAAAGCTTCCACTACCTGGGCGTCGAAATGAGTACCCGCGCCTTCCTTAATAGTATCCACTGCCTTTTCGTGAGAAAAGGCCTCTTTATAAACACGCTTGCTGATCAGCGCGTCATAGACGTCAGCCAGGGCCATAAGGCGGCCGGGAATCGGTATGTCCGTTCCCGTTAAGCCCCGTGGATGACCGGTACCGTCGTATTTTTCATGGTGGGTGTAAGCGATTTCGCGGGCAAACTGCAGAAACGAAGATGGTGTCTGAAGCATCTTTTCCGCGGCCATTATGGCATCACGCCCCAGGGTTGTGTGGGTTTTCATGATTTCACTTTCTTCGGGTGTATGTTTTCCCGGTTTGAGCAGAATCTTATCGGGGATTCCCACCTTGCCGATATCATGCAGCGGCGCCGATTTGGAAAGCAGAGCGATATTTTCGTCGGTCAAAAAATGCCGGAAATTCGGATGGTTCTTCAATGTTTCGGCCAGCAGCCTCATGTAATGCTGTGTGCGCCGGATATGGTTGCCCGTTTCATTATCGCGTGTTTCGGCCAGTGAGCCTATCGCTATCATGGCCGCATCCTGAATACTGTCGATTTCCTTTGTTCTACGAGCCACTTCCTGTTCCAGAAATTCATTCTTATCTTTCAGGAAGTCGTACATTTTCTTTAATTGCAGATGAGTTTTTACCCGCGACAGAACTATCGGCGGGCTAATGGGCTTGGTAATATAATCGGCGGCGCCCAGTTCAAAACCGGTCTGTTCATCCTCAACCTGCGCCTTGGCTGTAAGAAAAATGACCGGAATATCCGCTGTTTGCGGATTAATCTTGAGGCGGCGGCATGTTTCGTATCCATCCATTTCCGGCATCATAATGTCCAGCAGGATTAAATCGGGCGGATCGTTGGACAAAACCACCTGCAGCGCTTTTTTCCCGTTGGTGGCAACCTTTGTCCTGTAAAGACCTTTTAAAAGTGAAGTAATCAGGGCAATGTTTTCCGGCGTGTCATCAACAATCAGGATCGTATCCTTCTTTATTTCTTCCGCCACTTCAACCATATGGATCTCCCGCATTTCCTGTAAATCTTCTCATACCAAGTTGCATTCTTTGCCTAACTTTGTTGGCTGCGTCGTCGGCTTCCTCAACGTATAAATAATACGCCTGCGGAGCCTCCTCCTTGCCGCCGCGTTATGCTTTGAATGCTACTTGGTATCACAAAGATGCTTTGCCTCATTTAATACATGGCTTTTGCGTCGTCCGGTTCATAATTGTCAAGATATTTTTTTAATTTTTCATAATCAATTGCCGACAAAGAATACGACTTCGTATCAATTACAGAAACCCGCAATACAGCCGTTTGCTATTTTTAAAATTCACTGCTATGTATTTGAGCAGTCAGCTTAATAACTGTGAAATTGATCAGTTAAAGGAATAATCGAATGAATGTATACCATGAATTATGCGCAATTATCGGTGTTGACAAGGAAAAATGCGTCAACTGCCACGCCTGCATATCCGCCTGTCCGGTAAAATACTGCAATGATGGAAGCGGCGATCATGTGACAGTTAATCCGAATCTCTGCATTGGCTGCGGCAATTGTCTGGTGCACTGCTCGCATAAGGCCAGATATTACACCGATGACTTTGATGAATTTCAGAAAAATCTGAGCAAAGGGGAAAAGATGATCGCCATCGTTGCCCCTTCGGCGGCGGCAAATTTCCCGGGACAGTACCTGAATCTTAACGGCTGGCTGAAAAGCAAAGGGATAGAAGCCGTATTTGACGTAAGTTTTGGAGCGGAACTCACCGTAAAATCATATCTGGAACATCTGAAAAAAAATCGTCCGCAGGCAATGATTGCCCAGCCCTGTCCGGCAATCGTGACCTATATCGAGATATACCAGCCCGAACTAATAAAGTATCTGGTTCCCTGCGACAGTCCGATGATTCATACCATCAAGATGATCAAACGATATTATCCTGCCTACAGGAACCACAAAGTCGCCGTCGTCTCTCCGTGCATGGCCAAAAAAAGGGAATTCAGGGAGACCGGACTTGGGAACTATAATATTGCCTTTCTCTCCATCGACCGCTATTTGAAGAGCAACGGATTATCCTTACAGGATTTCCCCAAAGACAATTTTGACAATCCTCCCGCGGAAAGGGCCGTCTTATTTTCCACACCCGGCGGCCTGCTGCAGACGATGGAGAGGACGTTTCCCAATGTCCGTCACAAAACGAGGAGAATTGAAGGCATCCCCTTAATTTATGATTATCTGAAAAAACTGGATTCCGTAATCAAAACCGGAAAGAGTCCGGTTTTAATCGATTGTCTGAACTGCGAGATGGGCTGCAACGGGGGAACGCTGACGCTGGCGCAAAAAGAGGCGCACCAGGACGAGATCGAGTTCTGGATCCGGCAGCGGGCAAAGGAAATGCGCGAGTATTACAAGAGCATCAGCTATGACGATGAAATGATGTCTTCCAAACAGGTTGAAGATACCATCGCCAAATATTGGGAAGACGGTCTTTATACAAGATCTTATATTGATTTGAGTAAAAACTACGGTTTGAAACAGCCGGACAAAGATGAATTAAGCAATATTTTTGCCTCAATGCATAAATATAATGCAGCGGACATCTATAATTGCACTGCCTGTGGATACAACAGCTGCGAAGGCATGGCCGTTGCCATATTCAATAAGTTGAACCGTCCGGAGAACTGTCACTTTTATCTGCAAAAGGAAACGGAACTTTCCCATCATGAAATAATCAAAAGCGAGGCCAAATACCGCAGTATTTTTGATAATTCGACGGGGGGGATTTATCAATCGATGCCCGACGGCCGGATTCTGACCGCCAATCCGGCTTGCGCAAGGATCCTCGGATACGATTCACCGGAAGACATTGTAAGCAGCATCAAACAACTGGGACAGGATCTTTTTGTATTTCCGGAAAGACGGGATGAGCTTGTGCGCCTGATGAATGAACAGGGGTTTGTGGAAGAGTTTGAATATAAGGCCTATCGTAAAGATGGAAGCATAATAGACGTATCAATCAACGCCCATGTGGTGCGGGATGAAGATAATAATTTCCTCTTCTACGAAGGCATCCTGGAAGATATTACCGAAAAGAAACGCATGAGCGAATTAAAAATAGCCAAGGAGGCGGCGGAGGCGGCCAGCCACGCCAAAAGCGACTTTCTGGCTAATATGAGCCACGAGATACGTACCCCCATGAATGCCATTATAGGTTTTTCCAATCTGGCGCTGAAAGCGGATCTGAACACGCGACAGCGTGATTACATCAGCAAGGTACACAATGCGGGCGTTTCCCTGCTGGGAATTATAAACGGCATCCTTGACTTCTCCAAGATTGAAGCAGGCAAGCTGCAAATCGAAAACATCGAATTTAATGTCGACACAGTCCTGAATAATGTTGCCACCGTGGTTGCGCAAAAGGTGCAGGAAAAAAATCTCGAGTTTCTGTTTAATATTTCTGCGGACGTTCCATCCCATCTGGTGGGTGATTCTCTGAGGCTTGCACAGGTGCTGACCAATCTGGTCAACAATGCGGTAAAATTTACGGAAGAGGGCGATGTGGAACTGAAGGTCAAGCTTGTGGAAAAGGATGCCGACCGGGTTAAAATTCTTTTCTCCGTGAGAGACACCGGCATCGGGATGAAAAAGGAACAGGCCATGCAGCTATTCCAGGCTTTTACTCAGGCGGATTCTTCCACAACGCGCAAATACGGCGGGACCGGTCTGGGATTGAGCATCAGCAAGAGCCTGATAGAGCTGATGGGCGGTGAAATATCGGTGCAAAGCGAAGAGGGAAAAGGCAGCACGTTTTCTTTCACGGTCTGGCTCGGGCTGAGTATCCGGGAAAAGCAGAAGCGGCAGATAATTCCCGAGGAGCTCAATGGTTTGCGGGCGCTTGTTGTGGATGATAATCAGTCGGCGCGGGAAATAGTGACCGGAATGCTGGCCAAATATCCGTTCGAGATCACCAGTGCCGCATCCGGGAAGGAAGCTGTGGCGACTGTGCAGGCGGCAGACGGAAACGATCCATTTAATCTGATTCTTATGGATATGAACATGCCGGTAATGGACGGTATAGAAGCAACGCACATAATCAAGGAGAAGGCCGGACTCAAGAATGTTCCGGCGGTTGTGATGGTGACCGCATATGGTCGGGAGGACCTGCGCGACCGCGCCGATAAGGCAGGGGTTGACGGTTTCCTTGACAAGCCCGTGTGCCCCTCCATGCTCACGGATACAATTATCCGGCTGTTTTCGCCCAGGGAGGACGGAACTGCGAAGAGAGCCTTGCCCGTATCCTGGCCTGATGATGAAAGGGAGTATAATCTTCAGGGTGCTTATGTGCTGCTTGTTGAAGACAACAATATCAATCAACAGCTCGCCGTTGAGCTTCTGGAGAGCGTTGGAGTGACCGCAGATGTGGCTGACAACGGCCGGGAGGCGGTGGATATGCTGTGCAACGCTAAAGTGCCGCCGTCTTACGATATGGTGCTCATGGATATTCAGATGCCGGAGCTGGACGGCTATGAGGCGACGCGGATAATCAGGTTGGATGCGCGTTTCCAGGCGCTGCCGATCATTGCCATGACCGCCCACGCCATGGTGAAAGATAAGCAGAAAATACTTGCGGCGGGAATGAAGGATCATATCACCAAGCCGATTGATCCGGATCGCATGTTTAAGACGATGGAGAAATACTACTCTAAAGGCAAAGAAGCCGCCGGTCAAAGAAGAGTCGGTATTAAAACAGGGGTTTCACAGGCGGTAATACTACCGGTTATTCCCGGCCTTGATACCGCCTCCGGCTTAAAACGTGCTGCCGGCAACGGGAATCTGTATTGGAATATGTTGAAGAAGTTTATGGATAATTACGTTGAGGTGCCCGGCAATATATATTCGGCGCTTGAAGAGGGCGACAGGCAGCTGGCGGAGAGAATGGCGCACACGGTGAAAGGTGTCGCCGGCAATATCGGTGCGGTTGGCGTACAGGAGGCGGCGCAGGAGCTGGAGCAATCGATAAAGATGAATGATGCAGAGAGTCGGACGGAACAGATACGAAAGCGGTTTGCAGATACTCTGATGTTGCAGATTGCCAATCTCAGGGCGAATATTGGTGCTGTTCCTGCAGAGAACCGGTCTGTTCCCGTCAGGGTTGTTGATTCCGAAATGATGAACACGATCATGTCCAGGCTGGAGACATTATTAATGGCCGACGATACGGAAGCAGTTGATTATTTTGAATCCGTGGAGGCGGATTTGTCTGCCGTTATGCCTGCTGCAGACTATAATAATTTAAAAAAATTTCTTGCTGAATATGAATTTGATGCGGCATTGCAGGCGTTGAACCCAACGCTGCAGAATTTACATCTTCCCCAGTAATTTTTCCACCG
>JBDKVD010000154.1:0-19942 GCA_039679325.1 Smithella sp. | reverse complement strand
GTTTCCTTGATCTTGAAGCCAAAATGCCTGCCGCCTTCTTCGGTGTAGCCCAGAACCTTATCCCCCCTGGAAAGCTTGACGACTGATATGGGTTCGCCGGATGGTTTGGTCAGGCGGATGGTTTCCGCATTTTGCAGGATGAGGGAAACTTCTCTGTCTCCGACATCAGCAACAATGTTCAGCATGGGCCTTTTTTCGATTTTGAGTCTGCCGACAGTGGAAACAAAGCTTTCTCCCTTTTGATTGACGATCAGGACTTCATCTCCCGTTTTAAGTTCGTCTAGGTATTTTGTCTTGCCGTTGGGCATCAGAATATAGGCATGAACTGCACCGGCATTGACCCGGAAGGGTCTGGGCTCGACATAGGGGTTTTCGACGCTTTCCGCATGAACCAGGAAAAAAGCATTGCTGTAGTTACCTATCAGCATACCTTCTCCCAGTTTCATATCCGTGATCGTATCGATGCAGACGCGGTCGCCCATCGATACTTTCTGCACATCTTTAATAGTGAATTCACGAATGGCCAACTGTGAACCAATACCCTTGGCGAAAGAAGTAATCTCTTTCACGACGGCCGGATTATCCGTGCGGATAAGAACGCCCCAGACGCCTTTCTCCAGAATGGTCAAAGCCACCTTGGCCTCATCTTTGGATGTGACGGGAAAAACAACTTTCGCTCCCTGAGCAATGATGTTTTCCAATGGAATGATAGTCCAGTCTTCGCTTTCCACGATGGCGGTTTCTTTGTATAGAGCGGAAACACTCTCTTCGTCTTTTTTATTTTTGATGGTGATTTCCAGAACGTCGCTGCCCAGCTTTTGATCGCTTTCACCGGCATCGGAAATGACGGTAATTAACCCCAGGGCTCTTACTTTGCTCACGTCCTCGCTATTAACCAGAACGGCATCAACTCCGCTTTCAATAGCCGTCGTCACAAGATCTTTTTTCCAATTCCGGCAGTCCAGCCATACCTGTTTCATTTTTTCGCCTTTCCTTCCAGAATCGCTATGGCCTTTTCCACACTGACATTTTCGTGAATAATGGCTTTAATGGCCTTGATCATTCGTGTGGGATCTTCGTGCTGAAAAACATTTCTGCCGATGGATACGCCTCCGCCGCCGGCCAGAACGCAATTTTTGATATTCTTCAAAACATCGATGTCGTTTTCCGCTTTTTCTCCGCCGGCGATCAGTACCGGAACGGCGCAGCCTTCGACGACGCTGCGGAAACTTTCCGCATCGCCCGTATAGCTGACCTTGACCAGATCGGCGCCCAGTTCGGCGGCCACGCGCGCGGCATGTTTGACTACCTCGACGTCGCTTTCGCTTTTGATTTTTTTGCCGCGGGTATACATCATAGCCAGAAGAGGCATGCCCCAGGCCTGGCATTGTTTGGAAACTTCACCGAAGTCTTTGAGCATTTCCTTTTCATCATCGGCGCCGATGTTCACATGGATGGATACACCGTCGGCGCCCAGTTTAATGGCTTCTTCAACGGTGCAGACGAGCACTTTGGAGTTGGGGTCGGGGCTGAGCGACGTACTGGCGGACAGATGTACGATCAGACCAACATCAGTGCCTCGGCCGCGATGACCTGTACGAACAACCCCTTTATGAATTACAATGGCGTTGGCGCCGCCGTCAACTACCTTGCCGATTGCAGTTTTCATATCTTCCAGGCCGGGGATGGGGCCTGCCGATACGCCGTGGTCCATTGGAACTATCAACGTCCGGCCGTTTTCACGGTTCATGATACGCTCCATCCTGATTTGTTTGCCGATCATCTTTAGCCTCCTCAATGCATTTTGTTTTATAAAATGGAATTAATACCAAATTGCATTCACAGCATAACGCGGCGGCAAGGAGGAGGCTCCGCAGGCGTGTTATTCATACGTTGAGGAAGCCGACGACGCAGCCAACAAAGTTAGGCAAAGAATGCGACTTGGTATAAGTTGCGTAATCTTGCAGAGATAAGGCACTATGTCAAGATTATTTTTGGAATTCATTTTTCGAATCCATCAATCAATAATGGTCAATTCACAGGTACGGTTTTGATGTTTAAAGTTGTTCCAGATAAGCAGTTGCAATCCTGCTTCCTTGTCTCCCAAATCTTTGTATTGAGAATATGTTCCATCAGTAAAGTAACAGGTGCTCCATATTTCCATTACGTGTTCCGTTCGACCATTATTGTCAATGCCGGATGAATCATTTAAACTTGCCCGCCAACGGAGTTGGCCGTCCTTATTCTTAGAATAGTAAAAAAGGCTTGAACGGGATGCGCTCTCTGATAAAGTATCATCGCTCCAGCGCGTCATCGCTAAACGAATCTCGCAACCGTCAGGATCACCACAAAGGGACTCGATAATATCCTGTGGAATCTTTTTTGTTCGCCCACCGTATACGGGTGCGGTCAATGAGAGATGATAACGGGGAAAAATTTCATAAGTCGCTTCATCCTGATCGTCCCTCTGGTATCGGCCGTAGTAACTAACCTTGCCCTGAATATTCACATCACCATTGACATCTAACTTTGCTTTGGAATCTTTTTCCCCAATGCTGACATTGCCTGTGATAACCCCTCCCGCTTTATCCAGTTTAGCATTGTTCATGGTGTTCATCCGGGAATCAATTTCAGTGATGCTTTTGTTGCCTTCAAGGGCCAGTTCTGAACCATTTCCCTCGAAAGATTTGGCCGTGACCTTCTCGGTCACATCCAGATTCCTTCCAACTATCACCTTCCCATCTTTATCAATGAACAAGGAATCTGAGTCTGCCAGACTCAGATTAACAAAGACCAAGCACACGGCGAGTATTACCATCAGATTTATAACCGTATTACGTTTCTTATCAATCATGATTATTTTCCCTTTCCGAGACATTGTTGTCTTCTCCTATGGATTTATAGATGCCGGCAGTCTCATAATAAATGCCAATGCAAAAAAAGGAGGTCTGTTTTCATGTGCTTCTCCCTTGCCATCGGATTTTATCTCTATGGATATCTTATGATTATGCGGGGGAGAGGCTGTCATATTAGGGCCGCTTGCAGGTGTCGTTGCTGTTACAAATCCTGCTTGTCTTGCTACATTTCCTATAACTATCGGCATCAAAGTTTGAGAAGGTCCGGTGGCGCCTTCGATTACGCCCCCGTGATTATGAGACGGCATTTGATTTGCGGTAAGGCTGACACTATCTAATCCGCCTGTTTCTCCCATTTTGTAAATATTTCCGGCTGCTGCAACGAATCTGTCACGAAGGTCGGGTGAATTATTTTTCCCGTTGCACAGTTGCCAACCTTCATAGGCGGTTTTCTTGCGACCATTGCCTTCCTCATCGAAAGAGTTTTTGATATCTCCGTAAAACATTACAATCGCGCCGGGTGGAACCATGCCGATTCCCGTGATGGCGCCGGCTACATCCAGCTTAGCCCGGGGATCGGTTTTCCCTATGCCGACATTGCCGTCCTTGTCGATGAACAAGGCATCTTCGGTTGTGACTTGACCATAAATCAGGTTGCTCGAGCCGAGAAATCCCAAAAGTATGAAAGTTATGAGTATAAATCTTCCTCGAAACCATCGGAATGTGCCGGAGGTGTTATTCACTTTTGATTTATTCCGCTCTTTTCCCAGAATCTCAATACATTTTCGAAACTCATTGAGTAGTGTTCCAATTTCCTTTTGATCTTTATACTGGTGTTCCATCATGGATTCCCTTCTTCCGAGAATTATTTATTGCACATGCTTAAAATCCGGTTCGAACATTTATGCTTGCGCCTTTCTCTACCCTGAAGCCTTTAGCGAAACCGACTCCTTCCTGAGCCTGAAATAATAACTGCATATCTTTTTGGACAGTAAGCTTATCATTTCCATCACCGACTGAAAGTATGCCCGATACGCGGTAAGCCGTGCGGGATTTGATATCTTCCTGCCTCAGGGTCAGGTTTACCGCATCATAGAGAGGTTGGAGAACGAATATCTCGCCGCCGTTCTTGTTGTTGGTCCACAACGTTCCGTCCGGCCCCATCATCAGGCGGATAAACCGCTCCGGCCCGTGGATCTCTTCGCCTTTGTCATTCTTGTTGCGTTCCAGGATTCTTCCCTGGTTTTCATCATCCTTTTTACTGTTGTCACACTTGTTGACTATTACGGCGGTTTCACTGTCATCCTTGCTTTTAAACATGCTTGTGCCGTCAGGCTTGTAGCCATGGAGGAGCCCGTTATCCCAGAAATAAATATTATCAGCGCCGTCCATGACGAGATTGCTTGTAAAGTTTAAAACTTTTCCTTTGGTGAGGATTTTGCCCTGGCCTATATTTTTATATTTATGCTGCTGCAGCTGTCCCTCCTGAATGTAATAAATATACTCATTGAAACCGCAAACAGGCTGAGAGACCAGAGTTTTATCGGAGGCTGAATTCCAGATATAATCCCCGGGGGCAGTGTATCCCCAGACATTGCTTTTATGTTCATTTGGGGGGAAATCGGAGAAAATCATTACGTTGCCGCCGGGACCGGCGACGGGAACATGATAGTATTCAAAAGGCCGGAGAGCCTCCGGTGAATTAACTAGTTTTTTATTAATGTCGATTTTTTGTTGTTCCAATGGATTGGTAATATCAATGACCACGGCTCCTGTAGGAACTTGAGCAAAGATTTTTCTTCCATCCCTGCTTACTGTAATCGTACTGATTTTATCCTCACCTTTCCCAAACGGACCTGCCTTTAAAAAAGGCTGGAGATTCGGCGTGAATCCGTAGATATAATTGTCGTCACTTTCGTCCAGGGCCAAAAAGATGCTGCCGTCATTACCAATGGTTAGATCAGTATAGGCGGAAAGCTTACCGTCCAGTTTGTGTTTAAGCGGATACGTGGATAAGTGTTCCGTCTGCGGTTGGCATGATTTTTCCGATTGCTTAAGGTCGTAGGCGGCAATATGATTTGCAGTCTGATTTTCCGTTACAATATAAATAATTCCGTCTGAACTGATCGCCGGCGAACGCTGGATTTTCCCCGTGCCGACGGCGCATGGCGGCCAAAGTATATTTCCTTTGAAGTCAAGGCTGAACAAATAGTTTTCATTATTAAATTTACCGACGAGATAGAGGTTTCCCCTGTAGATCAGAGGATAGTCGGCGATACCCCCATTGATTCCATCGATCTGCGGGAGGGAAATTGTATTAAGGCAGAAATTTGCCGGATTACGAAAAGGCACCCACGGTTGGCGCCCCGTATGCTCCGGGTTGTGTTGGTGCTGTAACCACCCCATGGATTCATAAAGACCCTGCGGTTTTGGTTTAAATTCAATAATCAGCCGCGGGTTATACGAAGGATTGACGGACGCGCCGGTATCTTTATTAAAATAATGAAACTTCCTGTTCACGTTGCCGGAGTTGGTATAAAGTCGAAATGTAATAATCTTTTCCGTGGAATATTTGCTGAAGACTGCATTGGCAAGTTGATCATCGTTGAAAAACACCAGGTTCTTATTTGCCGAAAGTTCGAAGTCTGAAATAAATTCCGGTGTTTTGTTTTCCGGTTTGGCCAAATTATTGCCGGCGATTTCCAATTTGATGATGCAGGTTTGTCCGGTGCCGTCTTTTGCCGCCATGCTCAGGGTGCAGTCTAAAAAATCAGTTCGTTCCAGTCCTTCGGGAAGAGATTTTAAATCAAATTGCAGCAACACTGAATGTCCCTTAATTGTTTCTGTTTCCGTTTTAAGCAGGAGATAATTATCACCGGACTCAGTATCGGCCAGGGAATTTCCGTCGACCGGCAGCAGCGTCGTTGTCAATTGCTGCCCGCCTTGGGCCCGGGCGGAATATCCGGCAAACAGGACAAAAAGTATCGAGATCAAAAAAACCAGCTTCTTTGTTTTCATTATTTCCTCCCGCATAAAAGGTTCTTTTCAAATAACTTTAAGACAGCCCCGGTACGTAGATTTTCATGACCGGATTAACTGTTCCATTGCCGAGCGCTCTGGCAATAAGCATACAGCGTTTAGTTTTCGCCGGATTGAATGCCGTCACTTGATAGCTGAACGTCTTATCTTCGCCCCATCCGCGAAGGCCTTCACAGGGAAATTCTTCCCACGTATTGGTTGATGGATTCACAAGGGAATACGCCTGAGTTTCAACTTTTTCGCTTTTGTCCGCTGCAATGGTTTTAAATTTGCCGAAAAGATGCAAACGGTTTTGAAAAAGCTGCAGGCAGGAGGCAATGGGGTTTCGCGATGCGTCCCCGGTATTCATGAAGGCCAGATCCACCTTCTTCCATATCAACTCGGATTTTTTTCCCTTCTCTGCCGCCTCTTTGAACTCGGCCAACCAGGCATCATTATACAAATGAGTGGATAAAGGTTCCGGTGTGCCGCCGTAAAGCCAGATATTTTCTTCCCGTTCCTTTCCGGCTGCAACCGGATTGAACAGGCAACGCCCCTTCCAGCGCTGGAGTTCTTCCGCCGAATCATCTTCCTGCAGACAGGTCCATGTTGTATTGGCGCCGTCTTTACCGATATCGAGGGTCCAAATATCATTCAACGCTTTCCCTTTCCTGCCGTAACCGCCCATGACACAGATCTTGTTTTGAAACTTCAAGACGGCATGCCCCATTCTGTGATCCCAGTTTGCCGGTCCCCGGTTCTCCCATTTTCCATCTTCAGGATTGAAACACCACACGCCCCTGGAACGTTGAGTGCCGTGAATCTGGCTGCCGCCGATGAGCCAGATTTTATTGTTGTAATAGATGCCGGGGCTTGTCGCGAATACACGCTTGTCTTCATTGCCGGGACTTGTTGAAAATACATTGTTATAATCGCTGAAAGATTTTGAGAATGTTTCGCTCATGGAAGGTTGAAAAAACTTCCAGCCGCCGAAGGGATCGTCCGTTTCAAAAAGATGAACCTGTTCTTTGTCCCCCGTGGTAAAGCGAAAAATCCCGTAAAGCTTCACGTCGTCGGCATTCAGAAGAAGTGTCGGCTCGAGATCGTAACGGCCGTCGGTTTTGTCCGGGTATCCGGGATCACCTTTAAAGATTGTATTTTTTATGTCATACCAGCCTGGTTGCAATACCTTGACAGACAATGTTCGCTCGAGAGCCAGGTTGTTGTCGTTGTCATAGCCCACCAGACGAAAGTTCACATCGCTGGAACCAAGAGAAAATTTTTTCTCTTTTTCCTTATTGCAGTCAACCGGAAGTGGATTGCCGATCCCGGACTGATACAGCTTGAAAGTGTAGGAATCCGGAATTTGCCATTTCAGTGTTATAATTTCACCGGGGAAGTTTTGCGCCCCGGCCTCCGGTTCCGCAGTAAACGAAACGGTGCTTTCTTCATTGTTTTGTGAAGTCATTTTCCAGTCCTTCCTGCATGAAATGTGATATCGGCAGCTCCTATCTCTTCACGGTTATCCTGATGGATTTTGTTGCCGGTTCCGGTTCTTTCTTGTCGACTGAAGTATCTTTTCGGCCATAGGCAATCAATGTGAACAGTGAATCCTCGGTTACGTTAATTTTATATTGGATGGGCAGGGGGTGGCGTTGTGATCGAAAGAGGCGGGTTGATTCCTCTTTCTTTTGCAGCCACAGTTCAATTTCTTCCGCTCCAGTCACAGACCACGACAGAGTTATACATTTATCGGATATTGCAAAACATGCCGGAAGCGAATGCCCGGTATCAGTCTCTTCCGGCTTTTGATCAACCGGATTTTTCCCTTTAACCGTAAAAGCCCGAACTTCGAGCGGGGCGGTGACGAGCTTCAGCCAGCCCTCGGCAATGTGGGGCGGGGGATCAGGAAAGGCGTTTTGTTCGTGCTCGACATCGCCAATGGTTGCCTCACCCCATTTCATGACCTCGGGATGATGCGTCCAGGACCACTGCCCGTATATATCCGAGGGCTGAGGTATTTGCATTTTCTCGTTGCTTGCCGGGTTGAGGACGGGACCACTGAAAAATACGGCCTGTTTGTTTTCCATTGTTTCGACAAGATCATGGAAAGGGAAGGGGAATACGGTCCGCGGAAGAATGCCGCTGGTGGCACAGACGCCGCGGGCGGGGTCCAGAAGAAGAGTCAGCTTCAGGGGTTGGGAAATGGAGATCTGCAGCAGGGGATCGTTGTATGTGCTGTAGTTGTCGCTTTTTCCCGTAAGACCAAAAGCCGGATAGAATTTGCTGTAATTATCTTCCAGAAAGAAACCTGCCATGCCGTCATCGCCCAGCCAAAGGTCGTTCCATTGCCGGCGGTCGCCCAGGCGCAGGGGAAACTGAAGATTTTCGATGCCGCCGGTCAGACCGTCCGGTGAGGTTGTGATCCTTCCGTCAACTTCCAGGTGCAGGGAAGCCCGCACGAGAGCGAAGGGTTTGCCGATCAGCAAATCAAGATTCGGATTACGGCCGGCATCCCCGGCAGACGAATGAGAAAGAGCCTCGCTCATGCTGTTTAGTAAATTGGAAAACCTTTGTCCGCATCCTTCCGACAGAGGCAAAAGCCCCATTACAAATTGACGCAAGCGGGGATTGGCATTAGCGGGAAGTGGATTTTTAATATCCGTCGGAGATGTTCCGAAGAAAATGTCCCGGCTGCCGGGAATGTCAATCCAGTGAAAACTTTCAATTTCGCTGTCTGCGCTGCTGGACCAGGCTTTTTTCTGCACGACCTGCAGGGCGCCCAGGGCGCAGCCCCCGGCATCATAGATCATCAGGGATTTATCTAAAAAATTGGGAAGAATCCACCCGCACACCGGGTTAAATTCTTCACCTTCATCCAACTTATCTTCGGCCGGATTCCATTGGATGGACAGACGGGCTGATTGCGCCAGGCGCGGTTGCAGCAACACCGCACCGTCAGAGCCGCGCAGTCGTCGGGAAGAGATTGCTTTGAGGCCGTTTCCGGGATGCTGTTCCACAAGCTGCAGGAACTGGCCGAAAGCGTCGATGATCCGGAGCTTCTCCAGCTTCAAACGGCCGGCGCGGACGGGGAAAAAAGTTCCCTCCGTCATTGGTGATAACCAGTCGATGTCCTTTACGTCATCGTAAACGGAAGAAAACCGTAGAACATCTTTTTCCTGCACCGGATCGCAAGGCCGCAATTCCAGATGGCTTTGACGCATAAGGAGCTGGTCGGTGAAGCCGCCGAGACTCTGGCAAAGGACATTCATGGAATTTATTGCAGTTTGCATTGTTTGCAATGGTTCGTTTTCATGAAGCAGGTTGTATTGATTCAGCCGTTCGCTCAAATGAAACTTGACGCCGGGCGTTAGAATCGAAGTTCCTGAGTATGCAGCCTGTTGTCCGTTATCTTCTTCAGGAGCTTCATCTTTCCGGACGAAATCATGACCGTTGAGCGCCCATTTATTCAGAGAATTCTGTGCGTCGGTCGAGTCAGGAATCCAGCAGACCTGCCATTGAAGAAAAAGCGGAAGCCAGGGATTTCCCTTCCAGGATTTTTTCATGACCGGTGAGGGGAATTGCCCGGTCAGTTCCAACTCCAGCACATCATCGGTGTCCTCTACCGGGAATTTGCCCGCAAGATTGATTTTACTTTCCGGATCGCTCGCACTTTTCCACAGTTGTTCCAGATAAACATCGAGAAGACAGGCGGCCCATTTTTTCGATTCGTTGCCGTGATCAGTATCCGGATCAATCGCTTTGTAGACCTGCGTTATAATATGTTTGGCCCTTTTGGAATCGATGGTGAGTAAAAGAGCTTCTCTGAGCAGATCAAAGACATCCCGGCGGAAATCGTCGGGAATCTTTGCAACGGCCTCAAAAGGTTTCCGCCAGTAGTCATCGGACTCGTCCGTTTCGTGCTTGATATCCGGATCATCAGGGATAAATGTGACCTCCTGCTCCGTATTAGGAACCTTAACCTTGATGCCGGTAATCTCCTTTCCGCTCAGACGGCAAAGCAGTCGCCCGTCTTTGTGAAAACGGCCGTCTTCGCCATGGCGGGAAGACCACCGGAAAGCATCACCGGCCAGAAGCACGACAGGGTCATTGGGACGCCGGAACTCCGGCTCATCAAATTGATGAAGTTTCCAGCCGGGAAGAAAGGCTTCCAGTTTTTCCCGGATTTCATTCAGTGAAGCGGCCGATTTTGACTCCGCTGCCAGGTTCTCTTCAAGGGCGGCAATTTTATTGTTAAGATCACCAAGCTCAGCATGGAGGTTTGCAAGCCGGATCGAGAGATCGTCCGCAATCTGTTTTTGCTCTGCATGGAGCACTTTTTTATACCAGGTTGCATAAATTTCGCCTTGCAGGGAATTCCTGTCTCTTTTCTTCCGGTTGATTTCCCGCTGCAAAATATTGAGCTTTTCCAGCAGCAGGCGGATATCTCCGGGAATCGGAGGTGAGCCGCCTTCGGGAGAACCGGCGGCGGCATAGTCGTCCTGCAGCAGATCCCAGCGAATTCCGCGATTGAACGGCCGGTAGGAGCGCTCATGAATCTTCGCATCGACAATCGAATCACCCCCGGGCTTTTCCAGTTCGGCTATCAGATCGTATTGAAAAACAGCCAGCAGTTTTGCCAGACCGCCGCCGAATTCTTTTTCCAGCAGGGTAGCAAGTGCATCGACAGTGGTGTCAGCAACGGCAATATCAAATGGTTTGCCCAGCGGTACTCCACTTCTGGCGTTCTTGTCCCATTTTACTTTCTCAATAAGACCGTGACAGAGGATGCCCTGGGGAAACGTTTTTGCCAATTCGGCGGTTTCGGCGTCGGCATCTTTTATCTTCTCCGTCTTTTCCTGGAATGCCTGGAGTTCGGGATAAATCCATTTTGTTTTTTCCAGAAATTCCATCAGAGACGTAAACTTATCGTCGAGCTTAATCTCCGGTGGCGCTTTTTTCTGCTTGTCTTCGGGCAGATGGAGAACTCTCCAAAGCGGGTCCAGCGAAGGTTGCGAATACCAGCCGACAACCATGTATGTGAACTCTGTATCTTCGCGAATTCCGTCGAAATCATAATCATGAAAACCCAGAATACCCTTGCAGGCCGGGTAGCAGGCGGCGAAAGCCGGGTCTCCGTAGCCGATGGCTGTAATTTCCACCCGGGGTGCGTTTCTTTCCCCCTGCCAGTTGTTCAATTCATATGCTTTTCCGACGAAGGTGCAATAGTCTCCAGAATTTTGCGGCGGCTGTTTTAATTTTTCGGGGTCGAGCACAGGCATTATGTTGGCATCTTCATCATCGGTGATCGTGTCGCTTTCAATTATCCAGGCTCTGGAAATCATATTCGGCTTGTCGGATTCGTCCTGATCCCAGAAGCGCACGACCAGCCACCGGTTCGGGATAAGAGGAAAATCCGGGATGTCACCTTCCTCTTCAGCTATACCATGAGTTAAACCGTCCGGCAGCGCCCAGTGCAGATGAACACCCGGTTTGTGAAGGTTGTTTTCCGGTTCTTCAAAGGCAGGACGTTCAATCTGCCGGCCGAGAATCTGCTTTTCGCTGATTTTTGCAAAATCAGGCTTCAAATTTACCCATTTGGCGCCGGTGGCATTACCGACAACCAGGGCTTCAATATTAATGGGAACTAATAAGTGCGAAGCGCTCATAATTAAGTCCTGGTTTTTAATGGTGATGATTTAATGTTCAGTTGATAAGTAAATTCTCCGGCAGCCTCGATTAGCTCTACGGCAAATTCCGCAGAGGTGAATTTCCCCTCCTTCAGCTCGTCTTTATTCAACAGTATTTCCTTCATTGCGGCGGCTGTTTTGGCGATATTGATGACGCCCGGATATTTTGGCTTTTCTCCCTGATCGCGCATCGGAATCGGCAGGATAAGCTCCTTATCATCTTTATCCACCAGTAGCGTACCAACCTCCTTTGGATTTTTATAGCCCAGTTCGCGCAGTGCCTTGGTACAGGAGAGGGCCCCTGTTTCACGGGTAACTCCGAAGTGAAGACCTTCCTGCGGCTGCCTGATCACCAGTTCGGCAATAATACCGTTGAAGATACCCAGCATGACATCTTTGGAAAGCTGTTCGATGCGCAGGGGATTAAGCGGGGCGACATGATCCTTTTCCAGCCTGGATTTCTGTTCTTCGGTAAGGTCCTCCTGAGGCCATTTCTTCCATTCTTCAGCGGAAAGTTTTTTATATGCCATGACTTCCAATCCGCGCCAGCCCTCGACAACCGGGGATCGTAAAAGGAAGCCGGTCAACGGCCAATCCAGGCCGGCATTGTCTTCGGGAAGTTCAACGCCTTCGTGCTCCAGACGCAGGCGGTCACGGATGGAAGCGGCTTTTTGTTTGACGGGATTTGTCTGATCGGGAGTATTCGGCTGGACCCACTGATTCATCGCACGATCGATGATAAAATCTCCATATCCATTGCTGCCTATACTGCATGCACCCTGCACGAGGTACTGAATCCAGATGGGATCAAGGAAGAAAAACCGCAGGGAACCTTTCTTTTCGTTACCACCTCCGGGCAGCATCGCCACATCCGGAATGAGGTAATGAAAGGGCACACCATACAGGAGCACGAGTCGGCCCAGCCAGGAGGATACCTCGTCCAGGACAGCCTTTTGTTTGTCTTCGGGCATGTTCTTTAACAGGTCACTAGACTGCCGTCCGGTTTCATTCAGGAGAGATTTAAATTCAGATTTCGTCATTTTTCACCAAAGATCAGGGAACGATTATCGGCTTTTAGATTTTTCCCTATGGCGTTATTTAATGAGTTCATTAAACTTTCCTCTAAACTTAAGTATTGCGGCGGCAATTTGTGGGTGTTGCGCAATAAATCAATCTCCTTCTGACGCATTTGCCGTTCTGCCTCCTGTCGGATCATCTTTCTTGCCCGGTTCAGAGCCAGGGCAAAGCTGTGGTTTTGCAGCGCAAGAAGGCGGCCGATTTGCCAGGCGGCTGCGTAGGTGACATCGAAGAGTCCCGTATCCGGGTCGTAGTGCAAAAGTTCGTCGGCGCAGGAAACCGGTTCCTGAATTTGTTGCTGTTTATCATAGTTCAGGGGAACGAGCGGTCCCCGATACCACGACACTGTTTTCTCTCCGTGGCGCAGGGTGTGATTGAAGGCCGTGTAGCCGCGTGAGTATGCTCCATTGACAATATCAATGTCTTCGGTCTCCGGCGACTGATCCGGGCAGGAAACACAGGGAAGACGGAGAGAATCGGGCTTTAAACTGCTCATATGCGCCTTGAAATCGTTGGATTCTCCGCATTTGAATTTCCATGTACCGAGGACAACCAGGCGAATGAGCTGATCGGTGCCGGGTTTCCAGCTTTCGTTTAAACGTTCAAGGTGGCCTTCCAGGGAAACAAGAAAGACGCAGTGATCTTTATTCGATTGTGGAAGACGGTTGCCGATAATCAGGGAAAACCAGCCTTTGTCGTTGATCGCCAGCACTTCTTTGTCACCGGTGTCCACCTGGCGGACATGGGCGAGATAGGGTAAATCGTCGTATCGCGGCGCAATGGCCTGGAAAAGTTCGGCCGGAATATCTATGGCCATGCAGTAATCCTTTTCATACCTATTTTTCCAGTCGGCGGGATTTGTATCTTGTCCCAGTTGGGGGATCAGAACATCCGAAGATTCCGGATACAGGAGGCTGTCTTTGTCCTTGTCATTTTGTACAACGGGCAGGGAACGGATCTCGTATTTACGATTCGTTTTTTCTCCCTTTGCATCGAGAATCCACAGTTCGTCCTCCTGAATCAGCAACAGGGCCATCCATGGAGGAAAAGCGTTGCCCAGTATCGGCGGTTTTGTATCTAAAGTTCGCTCCCAGGGCAGAGTGCGCCTGGTGAACACGACATGGGGCAGGGCATTATCAAAACGGCCGGTCTGATCGACCGGCGGGTAGACGCAATGGATGTCGGCAGGATCGAGCATGAAGCGCGGCGCGTCCACGTCAAACTGCAAGTCAGTTTCATAGGGCTGAGAATTCCAGGGAGTATTTGATTCTTTCGATTCCTGGACAACCTGTGTCATGCGCACTTTATAACGGCCGGCAACGAGAGGCGGATGGCACGCCTCGACAAATTGGATCTGCCCCGCTTTTACGGAAACAGGAGGATCGTACTCTTTAATATTATCAGTCATGGTAGTTCCCTCTTTTATTCCATCTCTAAATCAAGCGCTATCTTTGTTGGTCCTTCGGCAGCCTCAGGACAGGCTTATAATTCATAGGCATTCATGGTGAGCTTGTCGAACCACGCCTCGTTGCCTCTGGCCCCCGCTGGCGGGGGCAGGGGGTGGTTGCCGCCTCGATATCATCATTGATTTAGAAATGGAATTACGCTTCAAGATAGCCTCGCGGCGGATACTGGCCGACACGGGCCATTGCCGGCATTTCCTGAAAAATAAAATCAGCTTTTGTCACTAGATCTTCGAGATGGATATCTTCCGGCTTCATAATCTTCCGGTCTTTCGCCAACACGCCGAGTATCCCGGCCCTTTTTGATTTCACGTTATCCGTATTGACTGTTTTGGCCAGCGTTTTATCCTGGTAGCCGGATAAATGCGCTGCGGGATCGGGGGGAGTCCACTCAAATATTGTTTTTATACGGTCATAGGCAAGCACCTTTAAATCCAGTGCGGGCGTTTCCCAGGGGCGGGGACCGGCCTTGGTCCGGATTTCGAATCCCACCAGGGCATTGTCGATCATCTGCTCTTTGGGAGCGGTTCGAGTATCCAGGGGTGTGTTGCCCCACAGAGCAAGCGGTACACTCTTGGTTACAAGGGCAACATCCAGATACTGGTTCAAATAATCCTTTGCCCCCGGGGAGGTGCTGTCGTTCGGCTCCAGTTTAACTTCAAGAAAAGAATGAAGAGAATTTTTGTTCATCGGTCTGACGCCAAATCCTGCAGGTTGCCCTTCCGGGAGTTGGGGCTTAACCAGTACCAGCTTTTCCTTCGGGGCTTTTTCATCCTTCTTTAAAGTCAGCTTTTGCGGTGAGACCGTTGGCGTTTCCCCGCCGATTGTGGGTTGGGGAATATTCGCCAGTTCACGGCCATTAAATGTCGCAGCGGTAACCGGCACCAGCGTGCGCGCGCTCAGAGCCAGCTTTTGCGGGGCAACTAAGGATATCGCGGCAGCGCCTGCTTTTCTTTCCCTGAGCAGTCCATCGAGAATTGCAATCGTCATTACCCGGGGGGGCGGCTGCGAGTCTTTATCCGAGGTTGTTTCAGGTGTGCTCGGCAGAAACGATTTGACAAAGGATTTCTCTGCATCGGGATCATCCCAAAGCAGCGGCGGCGCCGTTCGTTTTGCTTCTCCAAAGGCGATTTCTATGGTTACGATATACAGGGAAACCCGGACTTTTCCGCCCAGGGGCGGTCCATGCAACGCTACTGAAGCGCTCAGTTCCACCGACAGGTTAATTCGAATGATGCCGAGATTCAGTCGCAGCGCAACTCCAATCGCCACGCTGATTGCAATATCGTAATAGAGAGGCTTCCATTGAATGAGAAAATCAGCCTGGGCAATAAACCAGGCCCGGATGCTCCCCAGTTGATAGACGATGCTGAGGCCGCCGCCGGCCATGATGGCCGATGGACAAAAGGCGAAGTAGCAATGGCCGCTGATGGCGATATAATTCCCTATTTTGCAGGAAAACTCGACCAGATCCGGTTTGGGATAATGGGCCGGCGCTATGAAGCGCGGATGATAGCCGCCGATGGAAATGACAAAATCACCTTCGTGTTGACCCGCAAACCAGGAGTAAAAGGCGAATCCACCGCGCAGCTTGAAATCCCTGCGCAAAACATAGGAGTTTTCCGTCAGCCGGGCTTCAAAACTCAACAGACCACTTGAGGGTGCAATCACAACTTTGAAGGCGAGTTCGGCGAACACGATGGCGTATGCGTCATTTTTTTGCGGAATACGGATTTTGGATACGCCGATAATTGCAATCTCCAATTGTTTCCCAAAGGAGACCGAAAGAAGTGCAAAAGATTCGATCTGGCCGAAGGATGTAAACTTGATGCCCGCGGCCGCCCAATAGTTCCCCGGCAAAGGATAAATGTATTCGTCGAGTTTTTGGCTGACTTTTCTTAAATCGAGATCGGCGCCAAGATAGTCGGGATCAGTTGCCGCTTTGATCAGCGGAAAGTTATGGACTTCGTTGATTGTCGGAAGTTTGAGCGCCCGGTTGACGCCGAAACCGGCCGCCAGGCCCGTGATAAAGAAAAACGGAGGGCCGCCCAGCTCCCTTTGCAGCGCTGCAAAAATAAACAGGGAATGTGTTCCGTGAAAATTGGCGTACGAGCCAAGAGCACAAATCGTGAATAGCGGGGTTTGAATGAGCAGTGTTCCATCAAGCTGCAGAGGATCTTTGCTGACTCTGATGAGGCCCCCGCTGATCCGGAGTGGACCTTTGACAAAGGCAATGGAAGCGCCGTCCAGGTTAAATTCAAGGTTCTCCCAGATTTCTTTTGGCTTTGTTGTGAACTTATTGATCGGATAACTTAAACCCAAGCCTAATAGAGTGAGATTAAGAACACTGAGTTGCAGCCCTGCATCCAATTTGATCCCGATGCGCTGCGCTTCGTAGCTTAATCCGACGCGTCTTATGGTTAAGGGACCGATCGACTTGTTGGTTTCAATCCAATGGGTGGTTCCTTTGGCAAGCGCATTCTCCGCCTCTTTATGAACGTCGGCAGGCTCTTTAATCGCGTGGAGTTCTTTCTCCTGCGATTTCGTGATTTCTTCATTCCATTTTTCGAGTTCTTCGAGGATATTGACGCCGCGGATGAAAATCGCAGCGGAAAATTTAATGCCCTGCGGAAAATGAACAGGTAGAGAAGGTTTCTGCGTGTCGGTCAGATGAAAACTTTTCGGTAGAACCTGATATTCGGTCTGGAAGTCGTCGCTGCCGAAAAATGTAACTTCCTTAAATGGCTTGCTGGCGTAATAAACTCCGAGGTTGCCGATGGCTATGTCGCCGATAATTCCGGAAAGGAAATTTCTCGGCAGGGTAAGCTTGTTGTCGGAGCACAAATCCACTCCGACGATAAAACCATTTTCTTTTTCCAGCCCTTTGAGCAGGGTAAACTGGCAGCTGTTGCCGCCGATCTTGATGATGAATCCCAGTTGGACGGATTTATCCTTGCTGTAGGCTATCCCGAATTTTTCCAGGACGATATCTCCGGACAACTGTTTCAGTATGTCGGCTTCCCTGCCGAAGTCGTCTTGCAGGTCACGGAGAATGGAAAACAAACGTTCATTAATTGCCACGCCTCCGGATATCTGCGCGAGTTTGCCTTCCTCCACCTTGACGGCCAGAGCAGCCGGTTTTAGGAAAAGGCTGCCCCGGAAGGTCAGTTCAATATTCGTGTCCGCCATAAGCCATTTTACCTGCCGGAAATAGAAATAAGTGCTGGTTTTGATCCCCGACCTGATTGGATCGTTTACAATTGTTACTTGCCAAGTTCGGGCTTTGGACTGACCGGCGTATTTTCAGTAGTCTTATCTTCAATTTGTTTTTCAGGAGGCTGCGGTATAGCCGGAGGCTTTCCGGACGCCACCAATTGAGCAGCATATTTTTGCAAAACATCACGATCTTCCGGCTTACATTGAATCAGACTCACCGATACACCGTTAATATCAAACAGGTTTTCTATCTCCTTACATCCTGTCAGAGACGATATCAATCCTCCTTCTCCTGTTTCCTCTTCATGGAATCCCAGCGCAAATTCTATGAGAAAAGTGACTTTTTCTTTTTTGTCTTTATCAGTTTCCTTTCTGTAGTAAAAGGCATTGCAGGACACGCTGGTGGCGTTAAGGAAACGTTTTAGTACGTCATGCTTTTCCATATCTATTGAAGCACGTTCATTAAGCAACTTCTGCAGATTCTTGAAGCTCATTACAACAGGTTCATTGATATATACTGTGACGCCGCTGTCAAATTTTTCAATAAAAAGAGTAGTAGGTCGAGGATTTGAGCTCGATAAGTAGATCTCGACTACAGACTCACATTTTCCATCTGCGCTTAATAATTGATCCTTTTTCGGATCTACCCCCGTTTTCGCTAAGGTATTGATTACCACGGACATCTGATTGGGCATTTTTACCTCCTTGATGAAAGTATTTAATTTAATGGATATTTCTTTTGTTAATAGTTCGTCTGTTTTTTATGAACTGCCCGGCAATACGCTTAAAATTTGGAATCTGATAGATTGACAGGCTTTAGCGGATGTGAAGCAACGGAAAAGCCTGCATGTGTAAGAAATCTTTGCTAAACTGGATTATCCGTAGCTTTATGACATTGTGGTTATAAGAAAACCATATATAAGGGAGTTTATTTATTTATACCTGCTGGATATAGAAGCAAGCTAGATATGCCTCTATCTTTAGGCTGCGGGAAGACGAGAAGAAGTATTCCTGGTTAAGTAGCTGATATTACATAGTATCCATTGACAATGGGTCGGCTCTGTGTCATAAATATCGTCGTGATATATAGGGACTCCTCGAATCCGGTCTATTAATTTGAGATTCGAATTTGTGAGGAATTTCGATTTATTTTCCCATGTTTACCCATTTGATATTGCAATAAGTGGAATTTTGTATGCGGCGGTCAGCTCTATTGCCTTGCTAGGCTGCGCTCCCGCTCTGCCTATCCATTTGATGGAGCCGACTCCTTGCAGTCGCTGCTCATCATAGCGTTATAGATCATGAATATTCTAAAGGTTGTTATTCGATGAATATAAGAAAACATGATAAGTATCATCGCCGAATATTAAAACATGAGAAATTTCCTTTTGCCAAATTAAAAGCCAACGCTCTTGGCGACAGCATTCAGTATAGTAATGAAGAAAAGACTTTACTGGTTATTACAGAGAATATGAGAGAGATTTCTTACATATTGAATTACTTGAATGACAGTAAACTCTATATATATTCAAAGCCGTCATCATTCATAAAAAACAAAATTCCCAACGCGCGGTATTTGAATTATCATATGCATAACTACTTCAATAATGTTTACATCCTAAAAGAACGAATGTCCGCCTTTATGCAGAGGATAAAAAGATCATCAACAGAGATAGAGACAAAAAATGCTGCGAGTTCATTCTACACAACTATTGAGCAATTTTTTAATAAATACGGAAAAATCAGAGACAAACACACCCATTCCGTCAGATACATCGATAATGACATCTATAATTTAGAAACTTTTGAAAGTGCATATAGTTCAATGTTATACAATGGTAAAAAGATCATTAAAAAAATGCACATCTCTATGGCATATTCTGAAGTCAAAAATACCTGGCTTGAATTTATGAAAAAATCAAATATCTCAATAAATAATTTGGTATCTAAATATTTGCATTTCATAACTGAACTCATTATAAATAAAGACGGATCTTTCAAGGTTATTTTGAAGAAATACTCATATGAATAGAAATATAATTCTTGAACAAAATCAATATAACCGATCGCTACGCTGTTCCCCCTTCCTCCAAAATATCCCTCAATATGTTGAGGGTCCACCAGATATTAAGGCCAAGCGAATCATTTCATGTTTTGCCGCTGTTCTCTCCTCTTCATTAACGTCATGTTATTAAAGGTTAATCCAAAAATCTGATTTTAATTCGTATATTGGCCGACTATTTGCAGTTATTAAGCGTTTGTTATGCATTGGTCTAATGGAAGGGCATTATTTTGAATAAATCCAAATCTGTCCAACAGTATTCCTATATGGCCAAAATACCTATATCAAATCAAATAACAACTTTTCTTTCCCTCAAATGCTCATTGGGACGAAAGTGATAAAGTATGTGGTATTCGAAATCAATAGATGCGGTTCTTAAGGAATTCAACGTCGAACAGGCAATTGGCCTTACGGAAAATGAAGCAAAAGCCAGACTGGAAAAATACGGCAAAAACAGGCTGAAAGGGCAAAAGAAAAAAAGCATTTTACAGATGTTTGTCGCTCAGTTAAATGACTGGCTGATATATGTTTTGTTCGCTGCGGTCATCATCACGCTGTTTC
>JBDKVD010000153.1:0-4503 GCA_039679325.1 Smithella sp. | reverse complement strand
GCCAGGGCAATGCTGATAATCCGGTAGGGCCAGGGATGAACCAGCGCCTGATGAAAAAAGATTCTGATTGGAGATGAATAAATCGAATTTCCGGAATGTTTATTAATCACTATTGTCTCCTGTTAATGTTATGCTGTTTTTTCCCGCCGTAAGAACCCTGTAAAATTTTGTGAGCCGCTGTGGTTTTACGCCTGCTATATACAAAGATACCAGCAGCCAGTTATGAAGCGTGCGTTTAATAATTCCATCCTTTTCCCAGCGCCGCGGTGATGTCCGGACGGGAGAGCTCAGGAAAACAATCTTTTCTCCTCTTTTCTTGATGCGGCGCATTATTTCGACATCTTCCAGAAAGGGGATTTCAGCGAAGCCGCCGAGAGACCGGAAATAATCGGCAGTAAAGAAAAAGGCCTGATCTCCATAAGGTATGCCGGTCAGCCGGGAACGAAGGGATGCCGTTTTTGCAATGAGGCGAAATATCGCCCGTTTGGAGTCAATGGCCAGATCGAAAGCCCCGGCCACAAAGGGAAGGTTGGCGCAGGCAGCATCAATTAAAGCCAGACCGTCATCCGGCAGCCGCGTGTCCGCATGAAGAAACAAAAGGATTTCACCTTGGGCAAGCTTTGCTCCCCGGTTCATTTGACTCGCGCGTCCCGGGTTCCCGACAGCCGTAATTACTTTGTCGTCTTTAATGGCTGCTATCGTTTTCCCCTTCTGATCTCCGTCAACAACAATAACTTCAGCGGCTCGTCCGCTTGCGGCAATTAAGCTCCTTAATTGTTCAATGGTATTATTTATACCCGCACTTTCATTCATGACGGGGATTATGATGGAAATTTTTTTACTCATTAACCTGCTGCCTTAAAACCGTTTTCTTTCAAAAATTTTATCGTTCTTGAATTACCAAAATCCGAGCATTCACTCTCTTTAAGAAGACAATAGATATCATCCGCCCTGTCGATATCTCTCCACCCAGGCAGAACATGCACCGGAATGCCGTCTTCCTGAAATCGCCGCATTGTTTCCTCAAAAACGTTGGACGTGCTCCACAGCATGTTTTCAAAAAAACGCCGGGATACGAAATCTCTGGAAAAACCAATCAAATAATAGCCTCCATCCCATGTCGGCCCAAGAACTGCGCCATGCTTGTTTAAAGAGCGAAACGCTTCTTCGATTATTCCCTGGGGAATGTCTGGACTGTCGCTGCCGATAATCATAGCGGAGCGGAAGCCGTTGGAAAAGGAGTCGGTAAAAGCTTTGAACATTCGCATGCCCAGATCTTTTCCCTCCTGAGGCGCATAGGAGATATCCTTACCGAAAAGTTCGATGAAATCTTTTTTCTTTTCCGGAGGATCATAAGCCAGCTGAAAGCTGTAATTACCTTTGGACACTCTATCGATGAGATCTTCGATAAAACAACGATAGAGATCAGCTGCCAGGCCGTCATACCCTTCGAGGATCAACCTTGATTTTACCTTTCCTCTTTCCGGGTATTTGGCGAACATAATCAGACAACGCTCTTGATTCATCAATCCTAATATCCTATTGCAGCCCTTATTTTATAAGGGGGAAGTAACAAAAGCGGGGATGAATAGCAAATTCATAAGAGTTATAAGTATTTTTAAAATATAACTACAAGGAATAACAGGAAATCATGAATATTTTTTAATGCCCTTCATGGAAGAATGGAAAAAAACTAATGCGACAGACATGTAAACAATAATATGGCAAAAATGACATAGATCTGATATGGTGCGCCGCACTTGCTCACTTGGTATTTGCAGCTGGATCAACATTTCACCATGTTTGTTTAATCAGAAATAAAATTAAAGGAAAACAAGACAATAATGGCAACTAACGAAATATCCGAAATAGAAAACATAATTGAACGGGCCTACGAGCAATATCCTCACAGCAGTTCTATTTTGAAGGCTTTTGCACCGATTATCATCAGGCAGAGGCAACTGGCGGCGCTTCCTTCTTCCAGGAATCTGGACTGCTCGCTTATCGATAGAGAAAAGCTCAAGGCCGGTGTGCCGGTGGCTCGTCAGATCGACTTGTTTTTGCCGGAGGATTCATTAAAGGATGTTACGTTATCCATAGCAGCCGGCATTAAAGAAGGCATGCCTCAGCTTGCGGAAAGCGTTGATTTGATAACTGATCTGATTAAGAAAGAAAAAATCAATCCGGCGGATTATTTTCAAGCCCCTGTGGAAGGGGGAGGTAATCCGGCGGACAGTTGGACGAAAGATCTAAAGGTTTCTCCGTCAAATGCTTCATTTTTAATGAGTCTCGTCAGCCGCGTTGTCCTGGAGAGACGAAACAAAGAAATAACGGCTGCCCTGGGTGAATTTGAATGGGAGAAAGGCTACTGCCCGATTTGCGGTACATTTCCATCAATTGCACTGATTGAGGAACAGGGCGGCAAACGATTCCTGCATTGCAGTGCCTGTGGACACTACTGGCGCTTCACGCGCATAATATGCCCTCATTGTGAAAATGAAGCCGCGAAAGGAATGGATTATTTTTACGTCGAAAGCAAGACACAGGAGTCCGCTTTTATCTGCGATAAATGCAAAAAGTATTTAGTAACTCTTTATCGTGCCGGCAGCCTTTTTACGCGGGACATGGATGTTTCCGCAATAAGCCTGATCCATCTGGATATGATCATGCAGGACAAAGGTTACGAGCCGATGACCAGCTGCGCCTGGAATATACTAAAATAAGCTGATTAATATTTGACGGTCTCGTAGAAAGGCCGGATGCGGCGTTGCACTTCATCCTTCCCCGTGTCAAGCACGGGGCAGGCTATGCGGCGTACGCTAAGTACGCAGCATTCCTCAGGATTCGCGCGCCTTGCCTGCGGTCTTTTTGCGAGGCCGTCACGAAATTGCATGTTTTGCGACTTTTTAGAGTACATCATATTTAACGACCCCGTAAAAAGGCCCGATGCTCGCGTTGCGCTTCATTCCTCCCCGTGTCTAGCACGGGGCAGGCTTGCTGAGGCGTACGCTAAAAGTAAGCACTCCCCGGTGTTCGTGATCCTGCCTGCAACCTTTTTACGAATCCATCATATTAAAAAAAATCAAATTTTATTAACAATCAAATAATCAATGTCATCGACTTAAACATTACAGTTCCCTCTTTACAAAAGGGGAATTTGGATGGTAAATTTCTTAAGTAAACGACATTGATCAAATAATTGCAGAGGAGTAATGCAAATGAACAACTCAAAAAGAATGCTTCAATTGTTGTCCTGTTTTTTAATTTTATTTTTTGTTTTCGGATGTACGGATGAACGAAAAACCAAGCTTGAAAAGGGAGTCGGCTTTGTGCGCAGTTTGACAAACACTAACCCCGTTCAGTCGCTTGCGGCTGCAAACTATCAGGCGGATACTCCTGAGGGCATGGTAATGCTCTATCATTCCAGCCTTCCGGCGGACGGCAGTTATCCGAATGTTTATAGCGACCGTAAAAGTCTGCAACCATGGTCATTACTCATATTGCCAGGAAACAAGGAACGTTCGCTGATAATAGAAGGATATGGAGATGATTTAACAAAACCCCTCATTGTAGAAGAAATAATTTTCAAATAACGGAATAACCAATGAAGCGTGTAGTTTTCTATTTGTTATGCATATTTTATGTTTTGATGATGTTCTGCGCGTGTACTAGTGATCCTAAAAAAACAGCTTTAAAAGAACTTGAGCGCCGTAAAATACCGTTTACCGAGCAGAAATTTCTGGAAAAAGCATATGAAGGCGATATCGGTGCGATAACTCAATTTATAATAGCCGGCATAAATAAAGAAGCCCGAACTGCGGAAGATGGTTATAACGCAGCCATGATCGCTGCTCATGCCGGGCATACGGAAATCGTAAAATTGCTTTTGGACAGCGGTTTGAATGTTAATGCCTTGGATAATACCGGTGTCACCGCCTTGATGAGAGCCGCCGTAAATGGCCACACCGATTGCGTAAAAGTTTTGCTCGAAAAAGGCGCTGATGCAAATTTGAAAGCCGAGGGGCAAAAGGGCATGACAGCCTTAATGTTTGCCGCGACTACAGGACAAACGGATGTTGTCAGGCTTCTTCTGGAAAAAGGCGCCAACCCCGATATTCGTTCCACTGATGGAAATCAAGCGCTGATGTTTGCTCAGTTAAGCGGCAATCCCGGGACAGTCGCCCTGCTTACATCCGCCGCATCCAATATAAACACCCCAAATGATAAAAGCATTAACGCGTTGCATATCGCTATCAAACGGCACGAAAGGGAGCAGGCAGCGATATTGATTGCCAATGGTGCCAATGTTAATGCTTCCGACAATACCGGTTTTACTGCACTTATGCTTGCCTGCCAGGAAGGTGATGCGGCGACGGCAAAACTTTTACTGGAGCGTGGTGCCATGATCAATGCCCGGCATAAAGTCAATGGAAGATCGATTACTCCGTTGATGATTGCGGCGATGAAGGGACATGAATCGGTGGTCAGGTTACTCATGAATAA
>JBDKVD010000152.1:0-15219 GCA_039679325.1 Smithella sp. | reverse complement strand
AAATGAGAATTGCGTCCATGAGCTCGTTCATTGTTTCGGTGTTCATGGCATTCATTGCTTTAGGCCGGTTAAAAGTTATTGTGGCTACCCCTTCCTCGACATCGAACAAAAGATTTTTAAATTCCACTTGCTTTCCCTCCTTAGTCAAAATGAAATAAGCCTGCGGTATAGCCGCGACGCCTTAAAATAGAATCAACTTTACCTCTTTTGAGGCCCCATTTGTTCCCCCCGCTTTCTTTTCTTGTTTTATCCTCCTTTCCATCAATTATTGCAATAGCTTGAAAAATTATTTCAGATTATTTCCTGGGCTTGGTTTAGCAAAATCCCAGACTTCCATTTTTTACCTTCCGCCGGATAATATTAATTTTTAATATTACATGCAAACGGGCTTTATAACAATATACTTTATTATAAAATTATTTTTTTTTATTCCAAAAGATATTGCTCTAACTGTTTAAAGATCGCTTTCTTTTTTCCAGTTCCTCCGCCCGCAATTCTTTGCGCAATATTTTACCAACATTGGTCTTGGGCAGTTCTCTGCGGAATTCCACTTCCGCAGGAAGCTTGTAAACGGCGAGGCTGTTTTTCGCAAATTCAATCATTTCCTGCTGGGTTGATGTTTCACCTTCTTTTAAGACTAAAAATACCTTTATACATTCACCGCGTTTTGAATCGGGGATACCAATAGCACAAGCTTCCTGAACTTTTGGATTGTTGTAAAAGACTTCGTCAATATCTCGAGGGTAAACATTATAGCCACTGGTGATAATCATATCTTTTTTACGATCGACAATGTAAAAATAACCGTCTTCATCCATTGTCGCGATGTCGCCGGTATACATCCAGCCATCCCTAATGGTATTGGCTGTTTCCTCCGGCTTGTCCTTATAGCCCTTCATCACCTGCGGGCCTTTGACGATTAATTCGCCGGCTTCGCCAATCGGCATATCTTTAGTGCCGCCTTCCAGATCAACAATCCGGCATAACGTGTCGGAAATAGGAAGTCCAACTGAACCAACCTTTCTGGGGCCATCGGCAAAGGGGTTTATATGTATCACCGGTGTTGTTTCCGTCATACCAAATCCTTCGACTATTACAGCTCCGGTTATCTTTTCAAATTCATGAATGACCTCTACCGGCAATGGGGCACTTCCGGAAAATGCACCTCTAAGAAAACTCATTTTAGTTTTCTTAAAATCCGGATGGCTGAGCAAGCCAATATACATTGTTGGAACAAGCGGCACAAATGATGGCTTAAAGCGGCGAATTGCTTCCAACAATGGCTCCGTCTGAGGTTTGGGAACAAGAATTTGCGCCCACGCCATGTAAACTGAAAAATTCATAGAACAAGTCAGGCCGAAGACGTGAAAATAAGGCAGCGCACCCAGCATTCTTTCTTCTCCGCTCTTAAAATCGGGAAACCATTTAGACAATTGCTGTGTCTGCTTGCTCAAATTGGAATGTGTTAATTCCACCGCTTTAGCAGTTCCCGTCGTTCCGCCGGTGTATTGATACATCGCCACATCATTAAGCGATATTTCCACATGTGGCGGTTGGGGCAAATATTTAGTAATGCAATCTTTCCACCGGTAGATATCCGGAGCGGCTTTCACGTCAGCCGCAAGTTTCTTCCTCTTTGCTATAAGAGAAAACAACAAATTCTTTGGAAAGGGCATATAATCGCCCATGGAGGTAACTATAATTTGTTTAATTTTTGTTCTTGGACGCAGATCAATCATCCTGTTGCCAAGCAAATCCAGTGTTATTAAGACTTTGGAATCAGAATCATTGAACTGATGCTCCAGTTCCGGGTCTGAATAAACTGGATTGTTCATCACTGCAACTGCACCAATTTTTAGAATGGCGTAATAAGCCACAACACAGGGAATCATGTTGGGCAATAAAATTGCCACTGCAGCGCCCTTCTTAACGCCAAAATCATAAAGGCAAGTGGCAAATCTGTCTACCATTTCTTTTAACTGGGCAAAATTAATTTCTTTACCCATATATATCAGTGCTGGTTTTTCCGGATACCTCGATGCAGTGCGAACAAGAACATCATGCATGCAAATTTCTTCATAGTTAATGTGTTCCGTGACACCTTTTTGATAAAATTTCAGCCACGGTTTTCCCAAATAACTAATTGAATTTGCCAAACTATTCCTTTTTTACAAGCACAGGTCAAAGGATCAGAATTCAGCTCTCATGCATGAACAATAAACTACCTGTCTTTTATATTCATGCGCAAGTCTACACCGGGAAGGAGGTTACGCAAAGCATTCGCCTCCTTGCGTAACCTCTCGACATCGCGTTCTCTTTAGAGTAATCCGCTTATATGCCTCAAAAGCTGGCATTTTAGTCCGCTTCATATTTATAGTCACGGACTTTGAATCGGTATTATTAAAAACTTATACCTGCTTATGACACACTTAAAAGAAATCAGTTAATTAACTATAAAAAAGCCCTTTCTTCTGGAAGATTGGGCTTTTTTATTTAAATTGAATTCTCTGTAGCAAATGAAATCATCAAGTTGCACTAGTTTCTTCTGCAGGTTTCGTTTCTTCCAATCCCATTGCCTTAACAATGATTTCGGAAATATCCAGAGCGACCACTTTTTCTGTTAACTGTCTGTCTTTCACACCGTCAGAAAGCATTGTCAAGCAGAAAGGACAGGCAACTGCTATTGTATCAGCACCTGTTGCCACAGCTTGATCGGTACGCATGTTATTGATACGATCTCCAACATCTTCTTCCATCCACATTCTTCCTCCACCGGCACCACAACAGAAGCTCTTGCTTAAATTTCTATCCATTTCAGCAAGTTTCATTCCGGGAATAGCACTCAAAATACTACGCGGCTCGGTGTATATGTTGTTGTAACGACCGAGGAAGCAGGAATCGTGATAAGTAAACACTCCATCCACCGCCTTCGACAGTTTAATTTTGCCCTGAGCAATCAGATCGGCGATAATTTCGGTGTGGTGGTAAACTTCATAATTCCCACCGAAGTTGGGATAATCTTTCTTCAGGCAGTTATATCCATGGGGACAGGTGGCAATGATCTTTTTCACGCCATAGCCGTTCATAATCTCAATATTAGCTTGTGCCTGAGCCTGGAAAAGATACTCATTACCGCCGCGCATAGCTGAGTCGCCGCAGCAGCCTTCTTCAGTACCTAAAATTCCAAAGCTGACACCGGCAGCCTGCAAAATTTTAGCAAAGGCAACTGATATCTTTTTGCCTCTGTCATCGAATGAACCGGAGCAACCTACGTAAAACAGATATTCCACGTTGGGATCTTCCGCCAAAGTTTTGATGCCTAGTTCACTCGCCCAATCAGCGCGTAAATGAGCCCCAATACCCCACGGATTGGAATTATTTTCCATATTACGATAAGTTAATTGCAATTCCGGGGCAAAATCGGCTTCCGTAAGCACCTTGTATTGACGCATGTTGATGATCTTAGGGACATGTTCGATGGAAGCTGAACAATGCTCCATACAATACATGCAGTTGGTGCAATCCCACAGTTCATGCAAGCTAACAACATCGCCAACCAGGGCTTTACCTTGAACGTCACCTTCACCCTCCACTGCACCTTCAGCGCCTTCAGCCGGAGCCGGAAGAGCCTTGGCCTTGACTGCCGCGGGGGCTTTTTCCAGCCAGTGCGTCTTAATATCCTGAATTAGCTTCTTGGGAGACAAATGCTTGCCGGAAAGATACGCCGGGCACCCATCCTGACAACGGCCACAGCGTGTACAGGCATCGGAATCAAAGATCTGTTTCCAGGTAAACTCTTCCAATGTCCCAACGCCGAACGACTCAGCAGTCTCAAAATCACGGATAGGCTCCTGGTAGCCGGTCGGTTTCAGAGATGCAAAATAGTAATTGGATGAAGTCGTGATTATGTGCAGGAGCCTCGAATACGGAATATAAGCAATAAAACCGAGGGCGATGAAAGTGTGAACCCACCAGAATATTTTGTGCCACGCTTCAGCAGTTCCAACATCCATTCCGGCAAATACTGAAGAGATAGCCCAGCCTACAAATGACCATGTTTCCCAGGGAGAAATATCCTTCGTAGCATAAATACGCAGAGCTTCAATGATGAATCCGGTGACGATGATACCAGAAATCAGCGCAAGGACTATGGCGTCATCGGGAGTATTATCCGGTTTACCTTTATAACCAAGACGATCCGGCACAATCACATATCTACGTATAATTGCCATGATTGCTCCAATGAGCACCAGCAGACCGAATACTTCCATTATAAAGGAAAATCCGAGATAAAAACGACCGCGCAAAAACGACCAGTTAAACAATGGTTCCGTTATGTGAAATTCGCCGGCGTCAAAAGCGGCTCCGAAAATTAATACAAAGAAACCGAAAAATATACAGCCATGCATAATTCCCGGATAAAGGTCTCTCCATGTTTTGAGTTGTAAAAATCCGTTCATAAAGAGATTTTTTATTCTTACCGGAACTTCGTCCCAACGAACTTCTGGTTTACCTATGGCCTTCCACATTTGCCAGCGCCGGTAAACGCCATAAGCAAATATGGCCAATGCCACGGCAGTCAGCATAAATAAAATCGGCTCAAAGTGCTGTGCATTCCAGAATACTTCGCGACCTTCGTTTCCTATTCCTATTGGGCTTGCGTGTTCCATTGATCCTCCGAAATATTGAGGGGTAAATACTTTTTATAATGATCGATTCAAAGACGTGAGGTCTTTGCCCTTTTTAGTAGGGCAAAGACTTCACAGGTGATTTATTTATCCAATAATTTTTTTACAAACAGCCGTTAACTCGGGAACGACCTTGAACAGATCATCAACTACACCGTAATCCGCCTTTGTGAAAATGGGGGCTTCCGGATCCTTATTAATCGCAACGATACACTTGGATGAGCTCATACCGGCCAGATGCTGAATCGCACCGGAAATACCGCAAGCGATGTAAAGGTTCGGGGAAACGACTTTACCAGTCTGCCCGACCTGATCTTTCTGAACGCGCCAACCGGCATCTACCGCCGCGCGGGATGCACCGACACAACCTTTGAGCGCTTCGGCCAAATCTTCGAGAATTTTAAAACCATCGGCGTCCTTCATACCACGGCCGCCGGAAACAATTACATTGGCTTCGGTCAAGTCGACTTTGCCGCTGGTGTCTTTCTGTACTTCGGCAACTTTGCTTTTGATCGACGCTGCATCAACAGCAGCATCCACTTTGACAACCGCACCGGCTTTTGCATTTTCAGCCGCCGGAAATACATTGGGACGCAATGAAGCCATTGCCGGAGTGCTGGCGAATTCTATTTCGCCGACGCATTTTCCTGCGTACAGCGGTCTAATTGCAACGAATTTGCCGTCGGCAATCTTAACATCTGTACAATCCGTGGCCAGACCGGTGGCCAATTTTGCGGCCACACGGGCGGACAGATCTTTACCCTGAACCGATGCACCCAAAAGCAGGATTGCCGGATCATTTTCTTTAGCAATTTTGGCGACCACTTCGGCATGCGCTTCAGTAACGTAAGGCTCCATTGCAGCATTGTCGCCTACAAAAACTTTATCCACACCGTACTTACCTAACTCGGCAGCCAGACCTTCTATACCTGAACCAAGCAGAATGGCACTGACTTCATCACCGGTCTGGTCGGCCAGCTTGCGGGCTGTAGATGCCAACTCCAGACTGATTTTTCTCAGCGCGCCATCTCGCTGTTCTGCTACTATCATGACTCCTTTTGCCATTTTAAATTCCTCCGCTTCTTAATTAAATAGCTTTTGCTTCTTCCCTGAGTAACCGGCCTAATTCCGCCGCCTTCTGTACGGGATCATCTCCGCCGACAATCTTTCCGGGAGGTCTGGCCGGGGGTGGAACGGTTTTAGCTACTTTAGCTTTCGATTCCGTGGCAACGCCAAGGTCAGCAGCTTTTTTCACATCAACCGGTTTCTTCTTCGCTTTCATAATGCCGGGCAATGACGCATAACGCGGTTCATTGAGACCCTTCTGAGCCGTCACGACACAGGGCAGAGGCGTCTCGATTACCATCTGTGCGCCTTCAATCGGACGAACAACTTTGACTGAGGATCCGGCAAAATCCAATTTGGTGATTACGGTCAACTGCGGCAACCCCAGAGCTTCCGCCAGCATAGATCCGACTTGAGCGGAGTCATCGTCAATGGCGCGCTGTCCGCAGAAAACAATGTCATGGGGCAAGGCTTTAATAGCCGCTGCCAGAGCATTGGCAACAACAAATGCATCGGCGTTGTCAAGGGCCGGATCACAAATGTGTATGCCTTTATCCGCACCCATGGCCAGAGCCGTACGAATGGTTTCCATGACTCTTGCGGGACCGACACAAACGACCGTCACGTCACCGCCATTTTTTTCTTTCAGTTTTAACGCTTCTTCCACGCCATACTCATCATATGGATTCATAACCCATTTGATCTGGCCTTCTTCAATACCTGACCCGTCGGCTTTAACCTTAATCTGGGCTTCAGTATCCGGGACCTGTTTTACGCATGCAATAATGTTCACAGTCTCAAACCCTCCTTTTAATCATTGCATTCAGACTACCTTTTCTTGATGCTTGGCGCCTTTCCGTCAAAAGCAGCCCGAATGTTATTTCTTCTGATTGCAGGCTAATTAAAAAAGTCTGACCCGCCCTCTTTCGGGCGGATCAGACTTTCACTCTACAATCTATTCTTTACGATATCTTCTACTACCGAGGGATCAGCCAGCGTACTGGTATCGCCCAAATCGGTGATCTCGTTTGCAGCAACTTTCTTCAAAATACGCCGCATGATCTTGCCGCTTCTTGTTTTGGGAAGACCGGGTGCCCACTGAATCTTCTCGGGGGTTGCAATAGGTCCGATTTCTTTGCGGACGTACGCGATCAGTTCTTTCTTCAACTCTTCCGTCGGATCAACTCCGGAATTCAGCGTGACGTAGGCGTAAATAGACTGGCCTTTGATGTCATGAGGATAACCGACTACGGCGGATTCGGCAACCTTCTCGTGAGAGTTCAGGGTTGCCTCAACCTCGGCGGTGCCCATACGGTGACCGGAAACATTGATAACGTCGTCGATACGGCCCGTGATCCGGTAATAGCCGTCTTTGTCGCGGAGAGCGCCGTCACCGGTGAAGTAATTGCCCGGATAGGACTCAAAATAGGTTTCCTGATAACGGTTGTGATCCCCGTAAATGGTCCGGGTGATGCCGGGCCAGGGTCTCCTTATACAGAGAGCGCCGCGGGCTTCCATTGCCGTCAGCTCTTCGCCGGTTTCGTCGTTGTTCAGACCGGGGACAACGCCCATGATGGGAAAAGCGGCCATAGCGGGTTTAACAGCGATAGCGCCGGGCATAGGCAGGATCATGTGTCCGCCCGTTTCGGTCTGCCACCAGGTATCGACGATGGGGCACTGCCCGCCACCAATCTTGCTGTGGAACCAGTGCCATGCCTCGGGATTCAGGGGCTCGCCCACGGATGCCAGGATTCTCAAGGAAGACAGATCAATTCCCTCCAGCCACTTGTCGCCTTCTTTGGCAATGGAGCGGATAGCTGTCGGCGCCGTATAGAATACGGTGACCTTGTACTTCTCGCAAATCTGCCAGAAACGGCTGTAGGTCGGATAATTGGGAACGCCTTCAAACATAACGGAAGTTGCGCCAATACAAAGAGGACCGTAAATAACATAGCTGTGACCGGTAACCCAACCGATATCGGCGGTGCACCAGAAAATATCTTCATCATGGAGATCGAAGTCGTATTTGGCGGTATAGGCGGCAAACAGGAGATAACCGGCCGTGGTATGGAGAGCGCCCTTGGGCTGTCCCGTGGAGCCGGAGGTGTAAAGGATAAAGAGGGTATCTTCTGCATCCACCCACACGGGTTCACAATTGGCGTCTACAGTTGCCATTTCCTCATCATACCAGACATCTCTACCTGGGGTCATATCGCACTTGATCTTGTCGCCCACGCGCCTGATTACGATAACCTTTTCCACAGAGGGGCATTCTTTCAGAGCCACATCGGCGTCCTTCTTCTGGGGAACGGCCTTGGCGCCACGGAAGGTACCATCGCAGACCACCAGAACCTTTGCCTTAGAATCATTAATACGAATAGCCAGCGCGTCGGAGCTGAAACCGCCGAACACGACGGCATGAATGGCGCCGAGGCGGGCACAGGCCAGCATGGCAACACCGGCTTCGGCAACCATGGGAGCATAAATACAAACACGATCACCCTTCTGGACACCATATTTTTTCAGGACATTGGCAAATTTGCAAACTTCCGTATAGAGTTCCTGATAGGTCCAGGCTTTCTCTTCACTGGGTTCATTGCCTACCCACTGAATAGCTACTTTATTGGCATTCTTTTCCAACTGACGGTCGAGGCAGTTATAAGCTACGTTGAGTTTTGCACCTTCGAAATACTTCACATAGATGGGACCCTTGCGAATATCAAAGTTAAAGTCCTCGACCTTATCCCATTTCTTATGGAAGGTTAAAAGCTCGTCGGCTTTCTTCGCCCACCAGGCTGCCGGATCGGCTACGGATTCAGCATACAGCGCATCATACTCTTCTCTACCTTTAATATAGGCGATTTTCTTTACTCTATCTGGAATCGGATAGACTTCTTTCAAAATTGTCTCTTCTGCCATTTTCTTGTTTTCCTCCCTAATATTTTTAATTTCATATCTTAAATAGATGATCTTGCAAAAGTGTTTCTGCCAAGGAACACCTTAGTCAAAGAACAAATATCTTATTGCTTATTTGCTTTAAACCTTTAAAAGAACTTAAAGAAAATCCTTCCACGATCACATTTAAGATTAATTTATTGTACTTAAGGCTGCCCTCTACCCCGTGCGTACGTAACTTAATATCTTTTTGCTGTCAAGCACTATTTAAATATTCACTAGTCCTCTTAATATGACGGATATTTTCAAAAACAGCCTCACAGAGCAAGACATAGAACGAAGCAATATCTAATCGAAACCAGTGTCTATCCTTTTCAATACAAAACAAACTCTATGGCGAATAAGAGTTATTTTCGACAATGTCTTGGAATAATTTACCACAAAGCAAATAATCCTAAGCGGGCAGTGTGTCGGCTTTGACACGCCAAAAGAATTATGGATATCAAAATAAAGGAGTTGCCGGAAAGCGCACAAAGCTGCAGGCCGGCAGAAATACCCGTATTACCAATGCATAAAGCAAACAAACCTTTTCATTTTCCTCACGATACGCCGCAACAAATAAAATGGCACAGGCATTGCTAACTGATATTAATGTATCGAGCCGGAATAAAGCCCAAATTAATCTTGACATGTTTTCCGGCAGATGTTAGCAACTACGCGGTTCATCTTGTCTTCAGAAGACATATTGTATATATTAAATATGTTAATGAAGGCTGATGTGTTGTAGAGGCGACCATCAAAAAATGCCCGTTTTTTAATGGTCGATATTTTAATTCAACCAAATTTTTAGGAGGAAAAAAAATGAAGAGATTTTGGTTAGTTTTGCTGTCACTGGGGCTGGTCATGGCCTTCAGTGCATCGGCCTTCGCGGTCGATGTAAAGGTAAGCGGCTCTTATTTTGCAGCCGGCGTGTATTTGGACAAAGTTGATTTGAACGAAGAAAGAGCAGCCGACGAAGGTCAGTCTACAGCTTTTTATTTCACAAGACTGCGCGTTGGGACAGAGTTAATTGTAGCCCCGGGTCTTAGCCTGATTACCCGTTTTGACGCTCTGGAAAGAGTTTTTGGTCAAACCAGAACTGCAGCCGGCACCACAGTTCAAACCAATTCAGCAGGAACAGTAGCAGAAAATGAAAATATCGCATGGGACTATGCATACGTAAAATATGCTGCTCCGATCGGTACATTCCAGGTTGGTGCTCAGCCTGGTGGAGTATACGGGCCGGTTTTCGGCAACTCCGAAGAGCCCCGTTACAGAATTAAGTACGTTTCTAATGACTACAACGGCTTCAAATGGACGGCAACGATCGAGAAAAACAAAGAGAATAGCTACAGCGCCATCAACACCACATCAACAACTGCGGATGCGGATGCGGATACATACTATCTGACGTTCGATTATAAGAAACAAAACTGGGCCGTCGGTTTACTGTACGGTTATACGGTAGATAATTCATTCAGACCAGTTGCTCTGGGTAACTACAGAATCACAAAACACAGATTCGATCCCTACTTCACCGGCGTATTCGGTCCGGTCAAACTTCAGGCTGAACTTCTTTACGATATAGGCGAATATGATTACGAAAATGCAACTTCGGACAAAGACATTAACAGCTTTGCCGGCTGGATTGACGCAGTGGCAACTTTCGGTCCTGTTTATGTTGGCGGTACCTTTGCCTATGCACAGGGTGACGTAGATGCCAATGATGATAAAGTAAGAAATACGGTAAACGGCGGTATGGACTGGAGCCCGACCCTGATTATGTGGAATGAAGACCGCGCAAGATGGGTAGGCACAATAACTTCAACAGCAGTAGGCACGAATAATGCTTTTGACGCTACTTTTGGGAATGCTTTCCTGTACCAGCTGAGAGTTGGTGTGAAACCTGTTGAAAAACTTGATGTTTGCTTTGCTATTTCTTATGCCGAAAGAGACAAAGCACCTGCTAACTTCGATGATGAATTAGGTTGGGAATTTGACTTAACCGGTACCTACAAGATAACCAACAACCTGTCTTATATGCTGGGTGCTGGCTACCTGATCACCGGTGATTACTTCAAAGGCGCAAACCAGGCATCAGAAGTTGAAAACAACTACATGATTATCAACAAACTGGCTTTGACCTTCTAAGAAAACAGCCATTTAGTGTTAACTTAAATCCCCGGGAGGACGGGCAAAATCCTCCCGGGGATTTTTTTATTCACCCCCTGCATCTCCGGGACTGTATCATAATTCATTTTATATCTTTGCGAACCCTTCGTTTTACTCAGGACAGCCTCCGTGAAGCAATCTATAGCAGAACAAGGGGTTGCAACCCCTTGTTCTATTGCCGCGTCACTTCGCTCCTCCAAAGACGCGAGAGGTAGTTTTTCAAAAGTCTCACATGCTCGGAATGACAATTACGGTAATTAGGACACATCCTCCTGGCGAAAGCACAAGATGGGCACACATCGCATATATCCTAAGTTGTACAAAAAAACCAAAACGCCCTTGACACACTGTTCGTTGGATGCTAGCTTTTCTGCGATTTTTGCGTTCAGAGTTGTAGTAAATATATTTCCGAAGATCAATATGAGGTTAAAATGAAGAGATTATGGTTAGTTTGGCTGTCGCTGGGGCTGATTATGGCCTTCAGTACACCGGCTCTTGCGGTTGATTTGAAAGCGAGCGGCTCCTTCTATGCCGCCGGTATGTATTTAGATAAAACAACTTTAAAAAAAGAGGGATCAGGCAGCGGACAGTCAACTGCCTTTTATTATCAGAGGTTGCGACTTAAAACAGAATTCATTGTGGCTCCCGGTCTTTCCTTAGTTACCACAGCCAACATCATGGAAAGAGCATGGGGTGCAACCAAATCCACACCCGGCACTACCCTGGACACTGTAGGTATATACACAACATCGGCCGCAACGAGAGCGGAAAATGAAAATATAGGTTTTGACCATGCATATGTGAGTTATGCCAGTCCGATTGGTATTTTCAGGGTGGGCTACATGCCCGACTACATCGGCGGAACAATTTTTCATGACAATGAAACACCCGCCGCAAAAATAACTTACACATTACTTCGTGACAATATAATTCTCGGTATCCAGCTGGTAAAAGTAGTGGATAAAAGTTATACCGCCACATACACCTCGGCAACACAGACAGACCACGACACCGATAAAGTCCAAGCTTTTTTCAAATATAAAAACGACAATTTTGAAGGCGGCGTGATTTGGCTTTACGCCAATGACGCAGCTCACAGAACAAACCCTGATTGGATGAGTATAAAAAGCAAATTCCATTCCGTGCAACCTTACCTCAAAGCCACAATCGGTCCCGTAAAAATTCAGGCGGAACTGGACTATTACTTCGGCAAGCTCGCCCAATTGGAGAACAATGCTGTTTATATTGACCAGAAATTAAACAGCCTCGCAGGCTGGTTTGATGCAGTGGCGACATTCGGGCCGGTTTATGTGGGTTACACTTTTGCCTACTCTCAGGGTCAAGGCTCCGATAGCGATACTATTAATGCTTACACAGGCGGCGGTAAGGACTGGAGTCCAACATTGATAATGTGGAATTACGATCGGAGTTACTGGATTGGAAATATCAATGGATACAATAACGGCACGGCCAGCGGTACAGCAAGGTTTGGAACGGAGATGACCAACGCGTTCTTCCATCAGCTTAAAGTCGGACTGAGACCTACTGATCAATTGGATATTTGTTTATCCGGAGCTTATGCCCGAGCCGATAAACTAAACGGTCTTAATAAGACTCAGACAGACTTCGGCTCATTAATCGGTCTTCAGAACCTTTCCGGTTATGTTTCCAAGGATTACGGCACGGAAATTGATCTAACCGGAACTTACAAGATAAATGATAACCTGTCTTACATGGTGGGTTTTGGTTATCTGTTTACCGGCGATTATTTCAAAGCAAACAATGCCAATGCCGAAGTTGAAAACGACTACATGTTTATTAACAAGCTGACTCTAACATTCTAAGACAGCACACTCTTCTCTAATAAATTTATTGAAAATAAAAAAAACTTCAGCTAAAAACAAGAAGGAAAATTTTGCACAACGTTGGAGGAAAATACATGCCTATATATGAGTTTGAGTGCACCAAATGTCATCATGAATTTGACGCCTTTTTAAAGCTTGACGAAAGCTATAAAAATCTTAAATGTCCAAAGTGCGGCAAGAAATCACCTAAAAAGCTGATCTCTGCCATCCGGACAAATTACTGGGCAAATTTTTTAGACAAAATGGATAAAATAGTCAGCCCGGATAAGTTTAAATAGGTAAATAGGCTGAAGGCTGAAGACTGAGGGTTATTTTGAGGCGCGTCAAAGCGCGCTTCCATTTAAACCTTCAGTCTTCGGCCTTCAGTCTTCAGCCTATTTATCTAAATGGTGAAACAGAATGCGTGATCATAAAAAGCTGCGGGCATTTGAGATGGCTGACGAGATCGCATTCTTGATATATCAGGTGACCACAAAGTTGCCGAAAGAAGAATTATTCGGGTTGACCTCACAAATGAGGAGGGCGGCAGTTTCCGTCCCCTCCAACATTGTGGAAGGTTGCGCGCGTGACAGTCAGGTAGATTATGTCCGCTTCCTCCATATAGCTTTCGGATCGTTGCGTGAGCTACATTACCAGCTAAATTTGTCTCAACGATTAGGATTCCTGCGCAGCCAGGATTCGGAGTTACTCGAATCAAAAATAATTGAACTGGAAAAGGTATTGAATGCCTTAATCCGGTCATTGCGGAACAATAGATAGGCTGAGGACTGAAGGCTGAAGACTGAGGGTTATTTTGAGGCGCGCTAAAGCGCGCTTCCATTTAAACCTTCAGCCCTCGGTCGTCAGCCTTCAGCCTAACGGAGGTTCTCAATATCTATAGACTTTCTGGAAATATAACAGGGCTTAGTGCCGGTCAAATCAAACAGCTGGAACGCCTGTATCGTAAAAGCATTTCTCCGGAAGAGGTCATCACCCCGGAATTGTCCCGGCAGCTTTGTTTTCTTTCCCGTGATATCAACAGACAAATCGGCCTGATGATCAGCCGGAGGGGGGAAATCTACTCTGTTATAATAGGCGATCATAAAAGCATTCTTCTTCCTTCCCTGGAAGGATTCCGCTCATCCTCAACTCGATTTAAGGGGCTGCGGCTGATTCATACCCATCTTGATTCTGAAGAACTGTCCGACGAAGACTTAACCGACCTGTCTCATCTGCGGCTTGATTTGATTGGCGCTCAGGAAGTAAAAGATGATGGTTCCCCCGGATTACTGCACCTGGCGCATCTTCTTCCCGAAAATCCGACCGGTAAATACTGGTTGATCATGGAACCCAGACAACCGGGGCAACTTCACCTGAACTTTCTTTCCTTTATTCAGGAACTGGAAAATGAATTTGCCAAAAAGCAGAAAACGCGCAATATCGACGCGGCTGAAAAGGCCATTCTTTTGCGAGTGGAAAAAAACGCACTGGAAGCCGACGAAGAACCTCTTGGTGAACTGGCCGAACTGGCGCGCACGTGTGGCGTAGAAGTATTTGATACAATTGTTCAATACCGACCCCAACCTGACCCCAAATTCATGGTGGGGAAAGGCAAACTATCGGATATTGGATTGCGCGCCACACAAATCGGCGCCAATTTGCTCATCTTCGATCACGAATTGACCCCGGCCCAGGTACGATCCATTAACAATTTTACCGGATTAAAAGTTATTGACCGCACACAGGTTATTCTGGACATTTTTGCCAGACGCGCCCACAGCCGGGAAGGTAAAATTCAAGTCGAACTGGCTCAATTAAAGTATTTGTTGCCTCGATTGACACACAAAGACAGTTCTCTTTCCCGTCTGGCCGGTGGTATAGGAGGTGTGGGCCCCGGAGAAACGAAACTGGAAATAGACCGCCGTCGTATCAGAGAACGTATTAATCGCTTGGAAAAAGATCTTAAGGCCATAGCTAAATCACGCCAGCAGCGCCGCAGCAAGAGACAAAGAAGCGACTTGCCGGTAATTTCCATTGTCGGCTACACCAACGCCGGAAAATCTACCCTTATCAATACTCTCACCCAGAGTTCCGTGCTGGTCGAAGACAAACTTTTCGCCACACTGGACACAAAAAGCTCCCGGCTGCGCTTTCCCCAGGATACCGAAGCAATTATCACCGATACGGTTGGCTTCATCCGCAGCCTGCCGGAAGATTTATTTACCGCCTTCCGGGCGACACTCGATGAACTTCATCAGGCAGATATTCTTTTACATGTAGTTGATATCAGCAGCAGTCAGTTTGAAAACCAGATCAAGGCCGTAGATAAAATTCTGGAAAAACTCGAGATTAACGACAAACCCCGGATAATGGTTTTTAATAAAGCGGATCGTTTTGAGGATAAGGCTCTTTTGCAGAACCTTTGCCGAAGGTTTAACGCGGTCGCCATTTCAGCTTTGGATAAGTCGACACTGACCGACCTGCTGCAGAAGATAGAATCTTTTTTGGCTGATCGC
>JBDKVD010000151.1:0-11151 GCA_039679325.1 Smithella sp. | reverse complement strand
CGAGTGGTTACATGGTGAAGTTGAGCCTTTGAATGCAAGCGGGGATTATTATCGGGTAAAGCAGTTTTCTTAAAAGGAGAGATTGCCATTAATGCGAGTTCGCGTATTTATTAAAGGAACTTCATTAATGTTTCTCTGGAAAAAAGCCAAATAGATAAAAATTTCTCCTGCAATTACGGGTGCGGCATTTTTGAACTTTCCAAAATTTAAATTAATGATGGACTCGTAAAAAGTCATAAAAGTGGACATTTACAGACGATCTCGTAAAATACCCTAAAGGGCACGCGAGACCGCAGGCAAGGCGCACGAATCATGAGGAATGAGAAGTACTTAGCGTACGCCGCAGGTAGCCTGCCCCGGCGAAGGCCGGGGAGGGATGAAGTGCAACGCAGCATCCGGCCTTTTTACGAGACCGTCATTAATGACTTACACTGAATATGAGCCGGGTTGTGCTTAAACACCGGAATTATTTTGAAAATGTTTAAAAAAATAGCCCATTATTTTGTCCGAAAAGAATATTGCCGGAAGGCCATTGACGAGCAGGCCGATCTCAGTACTTTTAAAGAAAAGCTCAGCCGGCCAATCTATACCGGTCTGTTTTTGATTGCCCTGAGCTATACAATGGGTCTGCCCACGGTCATCGCTTTCAGTGCAGTTGCCGCATCAATGAATCAACCTGTCATCGGCGTCGTTGGCGGAGCTTTGATGTACGGCATTTCCCATTTAATGTTCTTTATTGGCGTTACGATGGCGGGGAAAAAATATGTCGTAGCGATGAACCGCTGGCTTACCAGGATTATTTTGGAAAAAATACTGGGCTCCGAGGTAAAGACTTCCCGTGCTTTGCCGCAGGAAGAATCAATAAGTGAACAGCTGAAGAATTAAAGGTGTGCACCGGATTAAAAACGAGGTGGTAAATGAATCAACTGGATGGAATGATTGCAGAGTTAAAAGAGAAGATTATTTCAACTCTGGGATTAATGGACGTTAAGCCCGAGGACATAGTAGACGATGCCCAATTGGTGGGCGGAGATATCGGTATTGATTCTATTGATGTGCTCGAACTCGTAATGATGATGGAGAAAGACTACGGCATCAAAATTGAGAACAAAGAACTGGGGGCGAAGGTTTTTGCATCAGTGCAGACTCTGGCCGCTTTCGTGTTAGAAAAACGGCGGAAAAAGGCATAATTCCAATATAATGAAAATACTGCTTGTGTCGGCCAACACCCTGAAGGTGCCTTATCCTGTCTATCCGCTGGGACTTGATTATGTTGCCGGTGCTCTCGACGCCGACTGTGATGTAAAAATAGTGGATGTGAGTGATTTGGATTTCCCTTCCGGTCTGGAAGCTATGGCCAGGGATTTTTCTCCCGACTTTGTCGGTGTTTCAATTCGCAACATTGATAATACGGACGCAATTCGCAGCTGTGACTTTCTTGCTGAATACAAAAGCCTGATCCGGCAAATTCGAGAGAACACGTCGGCGCCAATAATCCTTGGCGGCAGCGGTTTTACAATCTTTCCCCGGGAAATAATGCAGGCTCTGGATGCTGATTACGGCATCGTCGGTGAAGGCGAGAGGCTGCCGCTGCTTTTGCAGGCGCTGGTAAACAATGCCGATGTCAATTTATTGCCGGGGATTGTCACAAAAAAAACAGATCAAATCGTTTATGAACCCTGGGGAAATCAAATCAGGCGAAAGTTTGCTCCCGACTCCTCTCCTGCCAAGTTTTACCTGACCTCGGGGGGAATGCTTAATCTGCAGACTAAAAGGGGATGCCCTTACCATTGCAGTTACTGTACTTATCCGCATATTGAAGGCGGCCGGATGCGGTTTTTTCCACCGGACGAAATCGCGGGAGAAGCCCTCAAATTGCAAAATGCCGGTGCAAAGTATATTTTTATCACCGATTCAGCTTTTAATGCCAGTTATGATCACAGCCGTAAAGTGGCGAAAGCTTTTCTCAAGACCGGTATTTCGATACCCTGGGGAGGTTTTTTTGCCCCCACTTTGCCGCCGCCTGATTACTTTCAGGAACTTGCCGATGCGGGCCTGTCTCACGTGGAATTCGGCACCGAATCACTGACTGACTCCATGCTTAAAAATCTGGGAAAACCTTTTGTCGTGAATAATGTTTATGAGGCACATTCTCAGGCGTTGAAGGCCGGGTTAAATATCGCCCATTATTTTCTTCTAGGCGGGCCCGGTGAAAACAGACAAACTCTCCTCGAAACATTGGATAATGTCGAGAAACTTAAAAAATCTGTTTTTTTCTTTTTTTGTGGTATCCGCATTTACCCGCATACCGCTTTATATGACCTTGCCTTGCAGGAGGGCCAGATTGCCATGGGGCAAAATCTTTTATCTCCGGTATTTTACCGTTCGCCGCATATTACGGAGAGGGAGATTGAGAAAATGGTGGAGCAACGGGCCGCAGGGAGATTCAACTGGATGGTCGGAGCCGGTGAAAATAAAACGGCCAGGCTTCTGCCGAGGCTTTATAAAAGGGGATTTTGCGGTCCGTTATGGGAACGTTTGATTTCATGAAGATGACTTGGCCCAGGATCACTTCCCCGGCGCAGATTGCGGGAATAATTATTCTGGCGGCGGCAGCCGTGTCCTTTTTTATTAATCCGCATCTGACGATTGCCCTGGCACTTTTTTATATAGCGCTTTGCATTGCCGCCTGCTTTTTTCCGGAAACAAACTTTCTGGGGCCGGTTGTCTCTCGCGGCAATACCGGAAAAAAATTTGTAGCTTTAACATTTGATGACGGCCCGGGTCCGCCGGTTACAACACAAATTCTGGATTTGCTTGATAAATATTCAGTGCCGGCGACTTTTTTTGTCACCGGCGTTAACGCTGGACAGTATCCCGAAATAATTAAAGAAATAATTGATCGGGGCCACACCGTCGGCAATCATTCTTTCCATCATGATCCTTTCTTGATGCTCAAAAGTTCCCAAGTGATCTATCAGGAAATTTTGACTACGCAGGAATTGTTAAAAAAAATGGGGGTGCATACCCATGCTTTCCGCCCGCCGGTGGGCATAGTTAATCCCGGGCTGGCCCCGCTTTTGAAGAAACTGAACATGGATTGTATAAACTTCAGTTGCCGTGCGGTGGATAGGGGTAACCGTCGGGTAAAGAACTTGAGCAGCAAAATTCTAAAGAAAGTTAAGGCGGACGATATCATTTTGCTGCATGATGTGCCGCCGCACCGTCCGGAAGAGCGCGAAATGCTTTCAAAAGAAATAGAAAATTTGCTTTCGGGGCTCAAAACAAAAGGCCTGAAGGTGGTGCCGCTTTCCACTTTAATCGGCAAAACGATAATGAATGAAAGAAATTAAACTTTCCAAGTGTGGGAATCTGTTTTTGTTGACCTTGTAAAAAAAATTTTGATTGAAAAAACAATCAATGATATGAGGCAACGTTATTAATTTCAGACCATAAAGGATGATGGATTCGTAAAAAGTCGTGAAATTAACAATTTTCAGACGACCTCGTAAAAAGGTCGCAGGCAAGGCGCGCGAATACCGAGGAATGAGGCGTACTTAGCATCCGGCCTTTTTACGAGGTCGTCAAGGATGGTTCATGGAAGATCATTGGCAGTTACTCCAAGGGGTACTTTCAAAAGAACAAAATCAGATGGAGGCTCAGGCGTTTGTGCCAACTGATTCTCTCTGGTTTTCCGGGCATTTCCCCGGATATCCGATTCTTCCGGGAATCGCTCTTATTTATCTGGTTTGGCAGGCTATTGTCCGGGATGCCGGACAAAGAAATGAAAAAATCAGTTTGGAATCATTGAAAAAAGTTCGATTTGCCAAACCGGTACGGCCTGGAGAAAATCTTTCAGTAATTGTAACCGGCCGTCAGTCGGTTGAAGAAACATTATATTCGTTTAAGGTTATAGCTCGAGAAAATGTTGTTTGCACTGGCTTGATTGTTGCAAAAAGTAAAAGGTAAATAAGCATGAAGGAGGTAATGATGCCTGAAGTTTATGATATAAAAGGCATTATAAGGCATGTCAGCGAAGTAATTATTGATGAACTTAAGCTGGAAGATGTAACCGTGGATACCTTTAGCCCCGACATGGATTTAATAGATGAGTTGGGTATTGACAGTATGGATTTGGCTACCATCGCTCTTGTTTTACAGGATGAATATAAAATAGTTATAGACGAGGATGACTATCCTAAAATGAAGACAGTCCGGCTGATCTCTGAATATGTTGAGAGAAAGCTCTCCACAGAGAGTTAATCAATAGTAAATTACCTATGGCCATTAAAAACGAAGTAGCCGTTAAAGCGCTCAAACCAAGGTTTTCTGATCTCATTGCCTCTCCGGAAGTAAAAGAACGCTGGGAAAAAGTCCGGAAGTATTTTTTCCTGCGTGAATCCACTTACGATGTTAGTAATCGTTGTAACCTGCGCTGTGACGGCTGTTATTATTATGAAGGCGAGAAACAGTTTGCCGCAGAGAATGGTGAATTACAGGCATGGCGCAATCTGATGCAGTCTGAAGCTGCACGCGGGATTACCTACGTCGTTTTGGCCGGAGCCGAGCCTTCGCTGGTACCGGAACTGCTGGATATCTGTTATCAGGAAATGCCGTTGGGCAGTATTGCCACCAATGGTTTCAAAAAGATATCGGAAACCATCGGCTATAAAATTCACATTTCCGTATGGGGCAACGATGACACCAGCCTCCGCGTACGCAAAGCTAAAAATCTGCTGAAAAAGCAAATCGAAAATTACAAAAATGATGCGCGGGCGGTTTTTGTTTATACCTTTACTCGGGGAAATATTGATGAGGTTCATGAGGTAGCCCGGATTCTGGCTGCGGAAAACTGCAAATTAACGTTTAATGTTTTTTCATCTCCGGTTGGCTACAAGGGATCGTTGAACCACACGGATGAATCACTTGACCGCACAAGGCAGGCGATGATCGATCTCCTGAATCGGTATCCGCAAAATGTTCTTTTCTCCGTATATAACGCCATCGCACATACGCATAAGTCCGGTTTGCACGATCTTTACACCTGTTCTTATCCCCGCCAAAACCCCTCTCAAGACATCGGTCTGGGGCGGTCGTTCCGCCAATATCGGACGGATTTGAGCTGGGATAGATCCGTTGCCTGTTGTGTTCCCGATACTGATTGCGCTGATTGCCGGCATTATGCCGCCGGGTCGGCTGTTGTTACCGCCAGGCTCTATCGCCATGTAAACAGTCTGTCGATTTTTAAATCCTGGCTGGATTATGTGGATACTTATCTGGCGGTTTGGGTTATGGGGTATGAGAAGGGAAAAAATCTCTGCGAAGAACCGGTGAACCCGCCGGAAGTAAAACGTGTAAATAATCGTTAGGATAGCATTAATGATAACAGTAAGCTCATTGCTGGATAAAGAATGGTACGAGCGTTATAAACGCATTGCCAATCTCAATATTCGCAGTTCCATTTACGATGTTACCAACAGATGCAACTTGCGCTGCAAGGGATGTTTTTTCTTTTCTTCCGGTGAGCATGAGGCAGCCCGGGAAGAGATGGACATTAAAAAATGGGAGAATTTTATTGACGCGGAGAAAGCGAGAGGAGTCAACCTGGCCATTCTGATCGGCGGCGAGCCGACGCTTTGCATGGACCGGGTGGAAGCTTTTTACAAACGGCTGCCCACTTATTGCGCCACTAACGGGCTTATAAAAATTGACCGCAGCAGATTTCCGGATATGATGGTGGGCATCTCCTTATGGGGGGGCGGTGAGGATGAAAAGATTCTTCGTGGCCGTGATACGTTTGCTGTCTCCAGTGTCAATTATGCCGGCGACCCTTATACCTATTATCTCTATACAATTACTCCCAAACAATTGGGAAAAATAGAAACAGTTATCAAAAAAATTGCGGATGTCGGATTGAAAGTGCATTTGCAGCTCCTGTCGAATGATGAAGGTGTCGATGGTTTTTCCTGGAAAGAAGACGAACTTGCCGATTTACGCCGGGAAATGGACGATGTGCTGGATAAATATCCGCGGACTGTAATTTCGAGCAAGTATTACCATGAAGTAATCACCACGGGAAAGATGCTGGGGCGTAAGTTCGGGTGGCTGGAATGCCCTTCCGTAACTGAATCGCTGGATAATAGAAAGCCGCGTCCCCGCCGGTTAATTCATTTCTCCCGTTGGGCCTCTGATTTAAAGACAGTCCATCGCTGCTGCACCTCGGCGACGCGCGACTGCTCCACCTGCAAAGACGGCGCAGCGCACATGAGCTGGATTATGGTAAACAAACGCGGGCACATCAATACAACCAGAGATTTGCAAAACTGGATCGAAGTTTATGAGATGTTTGCCAAGCTGTACCGGTTTATTCCCTGGTAATTCGATTATTTCATCAAGGTGTTATCTGCGTGGAATGCTGTTAATTTCCCCCCTTGTCGCTTAGTAGGGGAACTTTCATGTATTTGGGGTGTTTTATGGTTGCTAAAAAAGCTGTTATTTTAGGATACGATGCGGTTTCCTCTCTGGGGACTGATTTGGATACCCAATGGCAGCGCGCGGTGCAAGGTGAAAGCGGTATTGCCGAGCTGACCAGATTTCCACTTGGCGCCGATTTTCCCGTGCGCGTCGCCGGTGAAGTTGCCCAAATTGATGTGCGCCCTTATCCCTTTTTACAGCCCAGGGAAATGGCGCACTGGACCTCGCCGATTTTTAAATATGCTCTGCTGGTTGTCCATCGTGCGCTTGCTAAAAGCGGGATGGAAATAACACCGGCACTGGCGCCTCGTGTGGCGGTGACTTTCAGCACTGCGGTAGGCGGTCTGGATGCCGTGCTCAATGCCGACAGGCTGCTCCAGGAAAAAGGTAAATTGCCGCATCCTTTTACTAATCCGAACTCCTGCGTCAACATGGTTGGCGGCAAGGTCTCCATTCTTACCGGGGCGACGGGACCGATTTGTTCCACGATTACCGCGTGTGCTACCGGGATAACATCATTGATTATCGGCGAAATGTTATTGCAAAGGGGGATGGCGGATGTCGTGATAGGCGGTGCCGTCGATTTTCCTCTGGTTGAGCCGATTGTGGCCGGATTTGCCACAATGAACGGCGCTTACCGGCCAAAGGAAGGCCAACCAGCAGAATTACCGCAAAAAACCAGCCGGCCTTTTTCCGTTAACAGAAGAGGTTTTGTCGTTTCCGAAGGAGCCGGTTGCATCATCATGGCTTCCGAAGAATTTGCTTCTGCGCACGGGCTGCGGCCGCCTTTTGAACTGGCGAGTTGGTCAATGACTTCTGATGCCAGCCATTTTGTTGCACCCAATTTAGCAACTGTGCAACGATGCATCGAGGAAACCATCAGTAACGCCGGCTTGAAACCGGAAGATATCGACGCCGTAAATGCCCATGCAACATCAACAAAAGTGGGCGATAAAGTGGAAGCCGACGCCCTGCATAATATTTTCGGCAAGAATATTCCGCCGGTTACGGCAAATAAATCGCAGTTAGGACACGCCATGGGAGCGTCAAGCGCCATAGAAGCAATACTCGCAATGGAGTCGATGGGCAAAGACACCGTGCTTCCCACCATTAATTATATTCCTGATCCGGCAATCGAAATTGACTGTGTGGCCGAAGGCGCCAGAAAATGGAAACAGGAGTTTGTTTTGAAAAATGCATTTGGCTTTGGTGGATGTAATTCTTGCGTGATTTTTCGCAGGCTGATATAGGACATTCCACTAATTATGATGGAGTCGGAAAAGTCGCAAAAATAACAATTTTCAGACGGCCTCGTAAAATACCCTAAAGGGCACGCGAGGCCGCAGGCAAGGCGCGCAAATCATGAGGAATGAGGCGTACTTATCGTACGCCGCAGTGACGAATGATGAAGCGCATCCGGCATACGCCAGATTCACTTGGCATCCGGCCTTTTTACGAGGTTGTCAATTATGAAAGCGCCGAAAAACAGAAAGGTATATGTCATAGGTTATGGAGCGGCAACTCCCCTGGGCAGGACATTTGACTCGACCTGGGAACGGGCGGTTCGCGGTGAGGCCGGTTTCCGTAAAGTCACGCGCTGTCAGGTGAATTCAGCCAGTGATGTTGTGGGCGAAATACCGGACTGGCATCCGCTGGAGCTTGATTTTACCGATGCCAAGGAAGTTTATAACTGGAATGCCTCTTTTGTAATTCTGACAATGGCGGTCTGCAAGGAAGCATTGGAAAAGTCAGGGGTTGTCATCGACAGTCAAATTGCCCCGCGGACGGCTTGTCTTATCGGCTCCGCCCTCAATGGCACCGATGCGTTTCGCATCGCCATGCATGATCTGGAGCATCGCGGGCCGCTGCGAGTCAGCCCCTATTTGCTGCCCAATTTATGCGCCAATGTGCCTGCCGGTAAAGCGGGTATGCTTTTGAAATTTACGGGGCCGGTATTTTCACCACAGGGAGCCTGCGCTTCCGGAAATTATGCCATCGGGATCGGAGCGAGAATGATCCGCGACGGAGATTGTGATTTTGTTCTGGCCGGCGGCGCCGACGCCCCGGTTCTGCCGGAGCTGATCCATGGTTTTGCCAATATGAATGCAACGATTAAAATCAATGCCCGGGACCGCGCCTATAACAATCCGGCGCAGGCTTCCCGTCCTTTCAGCGTTGATCGCCGGGGCTTTGTCCTCTCGGAGGGAGCGGCTGCCGTCGTTCTGGCGGCTGATGAAGCAATTGCCGCTTATGGGCTTACACCCAAAGCGGAAGTCCTGGGTATTGGCTGGAATTCCGATGCATATCATTATACAAGCCCGAATCCCACGACTATTGTCCGCACTATGCGCGAAGCAATTGACGATGCCTGCCTGCAGCCGGAGGATATTCAATATATCAATGCGCACGGGACATCCACTCCCAAGGGTGACCGTACGGAAGTGCAGTGTCTGCGCGATGTCTTCGGAAAAAGGATAGAGAAAATTCCGGTTTCTTCGAATAAATCACAGCTTGGGCATACATTGGCGGCGACGGCGGCCATTGAAGCTGCTTTAACTATTGAGGGTATGAAAGAGGGAATTATTTTGCCGACAATCAATCATATTCCCGATCCCGAATTAGCCGACATTGATGTCGTTCCCAATATTGTCCGCAAACAGAAATACGAAATTGCCCTTTCCAATGCGTTCGGTTTTGGCGGGACAAATTGTTGTGTTGTTTTCAGGGGAGTATAGCCATGAAGCCCAAACCGTTTAAACCGGAAATATTCAATAATGATCCTAATTACGTGCGCGATATTTCCACGGGGTTTGTCTGGCACCGCTCTCAATACCGGACTTTGTACGCCGATACCGACCGTTCGGAAGTTGTTTATCACGCCAACTACCTGCGGTATTTTGAATTCGGCAGGACATCCTTAATGCGAGATGCCGCTTATCCCTACAAGGAAATAGAAGCAGGCGGTTATGTTTATCCGATTATTGATATGGGAATAAGTTTCTATCAACCTCTGTATTACGATGATCTGATGCATATCCATACGAGACCGACACACTTGGAGCGTGTGCGCCTGCAATTTGATTACATCATAACGCACGCGGAAAAAGGCCATATAATTTGTATCGGCTTTACGAAACATTGTGCATTAAATACGGCAGGCAATCCTGTGGCTGTCGATCCGAAAACGGTTCACTTATGGAAAACGTTTCCCGCTTAATCCTTCCTCAGCGCTATTTATGGAAAATTGAGATCAATCCTTATCTATATGATCATCATTTAGAGGGCAATGCGGTTTTCCCGGCTGCCGAAGCGGCAATTGAGCTGGCCAAAGTTATAAAAATTAATTTTCCACAGGCTTCTATCAGCAGCTTGAACGATGCTTTTTTCCCGCGTTTTTTGCCAATACCGGAGAATGTCGAAGAGGTCACGGTTTCCGTAAGTATGGAGAAAAGCGACGAGACCGGAATTACGGCATCTTTGCTTTCTTCTTTAAAATCAAAGACAGGAAATATCAGCCGCACTGTCGAACATGCCCGGATGAAATTTGCCCGGATTGCCGAAAATCAATGTGCGGTGCATCCATTCGATAATCGGGAAAGACCGGAGGGAGAATGCCTTCATGTGCCGGCGGCGGCTATTTACCGTGACCTGGTGCCTTTTGGTAGAACGTACCGGAATATTTCCGGTGATTTGACTGTATCCCGCACCGGAGTGCTGGGATACATTTCCGGGGGTGATGCCGAGGCCGATGATGATCTTCTGGGCTCACCGTTTCCTTTTGATGCTGTACTCCAGATGGCGTGCATCTGGGCTCAGCGTTTCACTGATATAGTTCCCTTTCCCATCGGTTTTGCTCAAAGAATCATCTATCAAAAGACACAAAAACGAACTATATATCTGGGCCGGATAGAGCCGGTTGCGGTTGCTTCGCAGCCATTTGTTTTTAATGCCTGGATTTTTGATCTGCGGGGATCAGTCTGTGAAGTAATTCAGGGGATTCAGATGAGAGATGTGAGCGGGGGGAGGAGAAAGCCGCCTGCATGGATCAAGGCGATGCGGGCGTCATAAAGGAAATTTGTGGGAAAGTTAATTCTGGTTTGTTCAATCGCCTATCTGGCCGGTTCCGTTAACTTCGCCATCATCTTTTTCAAGCTGACCGGCAAAGGTGATCCCCGCTCAAGTTTCAGCGGCAATGCCGGAACGACAAATGTTTACCGTCAGGCAGGTTTTCTGTGGGCGGCGGTTATTTTTCTCCTGGATATTGGCCGGGCCGCAGCGGTAGCCGCTTTAGCTGTTTATTTTCTGCCTGCATCATTTATTCCCTGGGCGGGTTTTTGCCTTGTTGCCGGAAACAGTTATCCCTGCTTGCACAGGTTTTACGGCGGCAAGGGTGTGGCCAACTACCTGGGGTTCTTACTATTTGTTGCTCCGTGGGCAGCCGGGCTCTCCGCGGCAATATGGCTTGTCGTTTATGGAGTTGTTCGTATTCCTTTCATTGCTTCTTTTTTTATGATTTTTATTTTGTCGGTGGGGCAGGCTTGTTTTTTCAATTGGGTATTTGGTGCCGTTGCCGGTTCTGCTGCAACTTTCGCCCTTATCCTCTTAAATCATAAGAAAAACATTATGGAAATCTGGAAAGAAAAGGAAGTTTGACGGCTTTCACTCAACGCATAACGC
>JBDKVD010000150.1:0-4361 GCA_039679325.1 Smithella sp. | reverse complement strand
CAATCCCTATGACAACGCCGCCACCGAAAGCTTTTTTAAAACGCTCAAGGTTGAAGAAGTTTATCTTTGGGAATACCGAACCCTGGAAGATGTTCAGATTCGGCTTCCCTTTTTCATTCAGGAAGTGTACAACCGCAAACGTCTGCATTCCTCTCTTGGATACAGACCGCCGGTCGAATTTGAAGAACTTTTTTACAAAAACCCTGGCCGACTGCTCTAACCCTTTCTGTCTAACCGCAGGGGTGCAGTCCACTATATTATAGTCATCGATTTGAATTTTTAAACAGGTTATTGAATATAAATAGAATCAATATTTCAGATAGTCAGGAAAAATAAGAAATAAAGGAGATTTCCCCTGACCTTTCTTGTCATGGATGTTTCCGAGATGTCCGAAATATGCATGTTTCCAAAATACGGACAATATTTGACATTCTTCAAAATAATGTTTATTTTTTTGGTTTAGCAAAACGCTGTGGTTGGAACATACCTTTCAAAGTTGTCGGTTAAATAAAATTTCTAATAAAGGGGGCGCTATGTTGAAAAAATCAAGTTTTGTATCGTGCAAGATTTCTTGTTTAAAGTCCTTCGTCTTGATTATTAGTACTGTTTTTGTTCTGGGAATAGTGTCGACGCCGGTGCAGGCGGCCAAAGAGGCTGATGCACAAAAGAGTGTTGCCGCTCTTGTTGACATCAACAGCGCAACACAAAAAGAACTGGAAACCATCAAAGGTGTGGGGCCGGTGATGGCTAAAAAGATTATTGCAGGACGTCCCTATAAATCAGTTGATGAACTTTCCAGGGCCGGATTAAGTGCCAAGTCCATTGAAGCAATGAAACCCTTTATAACAGTGGGGAAGGGACAGGCAACCGCCGCGAAAACAGCAACGGCTGCACCCTCTCCGGCAAGAGCCGGCAAAGATGTAAGGCCAACGGCTAAATCCACCCCCGCTGTGGCAAAACTTGCGCCGGGTACAAAGATTAATATCAATTCAGCAGACCAGGCTACACTGGAGAAACTTCCTGAAATCGGTCCCGTAAAGGCAAAGGCGATAATTGCCGGCAGGCCTTATAAGTCCGTTGAAGATGTGATGAAGGTCAGCGGTATTAAAGGAAAGACTTTTGATGCAATAAAGGATTATATTGTTGTGAAATAGTCATGGATGACGCCCTCGTAAAAAGGCCGGATGCTGCGTTGCGCTTCATCTTTCCCCGGCCTTCGCCGGGGCAGGCTACCTGCGGCGTACGCTAAGTACGCCTCATTCCTCATGATTCGCGCGCCTTGCCTGCGGCCTTTTTACGAGGGCGTCTGAAAAATGTTAATTTTGCGACTTTTTGCGAATTCATCATGGATTGTCTCAGAATTAAGAAAGGGGGTAATTATGGGGTTATTTGACAAGATCATCTCCATGGCGAGTGGCGGCCTTTCAGCAGATTCCGGGCAGGGAGGTATGCTTAATCAGGTACTTAACATCATCAACAATCCATCAACTGGAGGCATTCCCGGCCTGATAGAAAAATTTCAGAATGGAGGATTGGGTGAAGTCGTATCTTCCTGGATAGGAACAGGAGAAAACCAGCCCGTTTCCGGCGATCAGATAACGAATACTCTGGGAGCCGATAAAATTAAAGATATTGCGGCAAGTCTCGGTGTCTCCGATACGGAAGCAGCCGATGGCCTGGCTTCAATGTTGCCCCAGCTTATCGACAGACTGACGCCGGAAGGGAAATTGCCGGAAGGTAATGCTCTTCAAGAGGGATTGCTTTCTCTTGTTCAAAAGATCATGAAAGGTTGATCAGCTAAATCAGCAAGTGTCTGTATTTCCTGATATATACCGGGAGCGCTGCGCTTCTGTTAAGGCTGATGCAGGATGCCGAGCTGTTGGCGGGCGGCGGGGAAAAAATATTTGACAGGCCTGGTTGCATTGCTTATATTATTCAAAAGTAATAATTAAATTTTTACGGAGAATACGTTTTCTTCTCACAATACCTGCTTTATGAATAATATTTATGGAGTAGATGATGGAAAGAAGATATTTCCTGAAATTAATCATGTGAAGCCTCCAAAGTGGAATGTGTCCTTTTGGAGGCTTTGCTATTTTTCAATTAATCCAGTCAGAAGTCAAATATAAACAAGTGCTTGGATTTTAATCCAGGCTTTCAATTTACTACAAGTACAAACTATGTGAGGGCTGTTATTTAGTATTCCTCGCGTCTTCATGGCGGTGATTTAAATGTGTTCCCTATAATGAAGGGAGACACAAAAAAGCTCGCAGAAATTCAACAAGATAAAATTTGTTCCTGAACTGTAATTGAGACTCATATTGTTTGCAGGGTTAGAGGGTCATTACTGATAGCATAGGTACTGGCACAATGAAGACCTTTTCTCAATGAGCAAAGAGCTGACGACCTGTTGCATTATATATGCTGAACTTCTGTAAAGCCTGTTCGTGGAGGATCATTCTGTTTTATTGAAGCCGCCAATGTAATAGACGCGACAAGCAAACCTATTAGATAATTTTGGGAGGCTGAAAAATGGATAATATGCGAATCACTAAAGAAATGATCGCTTTGAATAAAACTGTTTTCAATGGCTATTTTATTGCGAGAAACGCCTTGTATGAGCAGACGGCAAGACTTATGAACAAATTTTGGGAAAAATCGCCGATGTTTCCCGAAAATGGAAGAAAAGTTGTTTTCGAGTGGATGAGAAATTACAAAATAGGCTGCGAAAGTTTTAAAAATATTATGAATGAAAATTTCAAACAGCTGGAAGATATTTCCGATAAATCAACGTAGCCCCGTTCAGAAAGTCGAAAGAAAGGTGTTTGCCGCTGGAAGAACTTAAAAAAATTCGTTTTTGGGAGGTGTGCCATGGTAAAAGAAGAAAAAGAAGAACTGGTCAGAGTGGAAGGAACACATCCGCTTACTTCTTTCTGGGTGGATATCTTTGAGGATGGCGATGATTTGATAGCAAGGGCTGAACTCCCCGGGATGAAGAAAGAGGACATAGAAGTATTAATAACGGAGGAGACCATCAAAATTTGTGGTGAGAAAAGGAAGGAAGAGGAAATCGATGAAAAATATTATCACAAGTGGGAACGCTCCTTTGGATCTTTTTGCCGGGTTTTCACTCTTCCTGCGAAGGTAAATATTGATAAGGTGAAATCAACGTTAAAAGACGGAGTCCTGGAAATAAAAATGCACAAGAGCAAGAAGGAAAAGAACAAAGAAGTAAAAATTAAAGTTGAATAATTATTTAAGGGATCGTATGCCTTAAATAATAAAAAGCAGAAAGAATATTCGAGAGAAAATAAGACGGGTGAAAGTCAAAGAATTACGGACAAAATCGACAAAAGGGCGGAAGTGCGAAATTCTTGATCCGTCCGGGTTATAGACAACCCTGACTGGCGCCTCCAATACAGGAAGCCCCTTTCTTTTGGCCTGTACTAGAATTTCCACTTCAAATTGAAAGCGCCGCGCCTTGACAGGTAGGGCGGTTACTTCCGGTAGAGGGTAAATGCGCATGCCACTTTGTGAGTCGGAAAGAAGAGGGCCGCCCGACACCCAGACCCAGAAATTGGAGAATTTCCGGCCGAAGCGGCTTGTCCAGGGGACGTGCTCCCCCTGCATGCCTTCTCTGGCTCCTACGACAATTACACGTGATGACTCGGGAATTGCTGCAATAAGATTTAATGCATCTTCCGGGTGATGCTGACCGTCGGCGTCTATGGTAATCGCCCAGTCGGCTTCTGATGCAGCGGCGGTAAATCCGCTTATTAGTGCCGCACCCTTGCCCATATTTTTTTCGTGGCAAATAATACGGATGTCGGGAATGTTCCTGATTTCATCGTAAGTGTTATCAGTCGATCCGTCGTTGACAACAAATACCGGAAAGCCCAGCTTCTTGGCGCGCTGAATAACCTTAGCCACGCAGGTCGCATGGTTGTATACGGGGATCACAAAGGCAAAACGGCCTTTCCGGTTTATTGATGAAGTCAATGTTTTCTTGCCTGTGTTAGCCATTATTCCATCTCGGGAAGAAAGGCTACCGCCCACGTTCCCGGCCCCATGTGCGCGCCTGATGTCAGTGACAGCGGTTGCACGATTATTTGCGCCTGCGGAAAACTCTCCGCAATCATCGGCTTGATTGCATCGTTGACTAAATCATAATTGTCGGAATATTCAAGCATGATAATCGCTTTTGTTTCTTTTGTCAGAGATGCTGAAAGCCGATGGAGCGCCATCTTGACCTGGTCTTCCTGATTGTGCACTACACCGACCTTCTTTGCTCCTTCGGGCTGTGGTGATACAACCGGCTTCATTTTCAGTATATCACCTACGAAGGCGCTTGTTTTGGACAA
>JBDKVD010000149.1:0-6140 GCA_039679325.1 Smithella sp. | reverse complement strand
CTCATAAAAATAGCCTGCGCTATGTTAAAGAGCAATTCGCGGTATATAAGCACCTATCGTTCTGTGAATCCGATATGCTTGATTTCCGCTTGACAAAGTCATAGTGTTCGCAATGACCAAGTGGCCGACTTTTTACGAGTTCATCATTTATACCGCTGTTGACAATTGCAGAGGGGGGGCTTTATGACAACCGGAAAGCTCCTATTTTCTAAACAGCCAGAAAATGATCGTCAGGATTATGCTGATGACAACACTTGTAGTGATGGGGAAGTAAAAACTGAAGCGTTCTTTTTTGATATAAATGTCGCCGGGCAGTTTGCCAAAAAAAGGTATCTTATCGGCAAACAGAAAAGCAAGCCCGACAACTATGAGGATGATTCCTAAGATAATTAAAATCCTACCCATGGCGCCAGGCATCAGATAACCTATCATTGTGATTCAAATCAACCATTAATTCATCAAAATAAAGAACGCAGATCCACCGAGGATTGATTACCAAGATAATCATAATTCTTATCAAGCCAGTCCACCGCAGTTTTTCTGCCAACATGAAATAAATGCAACAAAAAATCCCATTCAGCATTCTGTTTGCTGGAGGCATTCAGAGGTTTAAGTTCTTCTTCCGCGTTAATTACATGGATGAGCATTTTTTTATAATGGACGGGGTCAATGCTCTCTTTATCCAGCAGCCTGCCGACAAATTCTATCGACCGGAGTTCCTTCATCAATGCGCTGTTGAAGGTAATTTCATTCACGCGGTTTATGATCTCCTGCGCGTTTCTGGGTATTTCCTCTCTCTGCATGGGGTTGGTCTGGACGAGAATGACATCCCGGGAAGTGCAATTATAGGCAAAGGGATAAAGCACCGGATTACCCATGTATCCACCGTCCCAGTAAGCCTCACCGTCGATTTCCACCGCTTGAAACAGCTGCGGAAGACAGGCGGAAGCCATGACCATATCCAGGGTTAATTCCGGTCGCGTAAATACACGTACTCTTCCCGTTCTGACGTTTGTGGCCGCAACAAACAATTTCATGAGGTCGCAGCTGCGCACTCTTTCAAAATTTATCTGCCGTGCCAATAAATCACGTAATGGATTGATATTCAAAGGATTCAAAAGATATGGTGAAGCCAGTTGACCCAACAAACCAAAGAGCAGATAACCCAGCGAGTTATCAAGATTCCAGTTACCGCTGATTAAATTAATCGGCATCCTTTTAATGGGGCTGTATTGGGCGGCATCACTTACAGCCTTCCAGAACGTCTCTAATGCCCGACGCGCACCTTTCTTGCCGTCCTGCATAAGGCCGTCGGCAATAACAACCGCATTCATTGCCCCGGCGCTCGTACCGCTGATGGCCTCTATTTGAATGCGATCATCTTCGAATAACCGGTCAAGAACACCCCAGGTAAAGGCGCCATGCGCACCACCGCCCTGCAAAGCCAGATTGACCCCTTTTTTGGCCTGATGACTTCGTCGGGCAGGTTCTATATTCTTATCCTTATTTTCAACATCCCGGAGCTGTCCTTCAGACTCCTGTATAATAGGATAACCTGCTTTTTCCCAGGCTTTGACACCGCCCCAAAGCACCTTGACACTGGTGTAGCCCAAATCCTGATACTGCTCTGCCCGCCGGACAGAAGTCGCCTGCTCCGGTCAGGCACAGTAGAAAATTATCTCTCTGTTTTTTTCCGTTCTTGAAAGTCCCGCTTCAAAATCTTGCAGGGAAATCGCTCCCGTGAGGTTGAATTTTTTAAATTTTTCCTCCTCAGCGTAAGCACATACCAGCAATGCCCTGTCCGTCTTTAATTTTTTATAGGCATCATCCGCCGAAATTATTGTCAATTCCGCCATGATCTGTATTCAATCCTCTTTAAATTTCAGAATAACATCCCGGCATGGTCATTAACCGCGGGGAGAATGATCAACGGGAACAGTCATCGCCAACTCTTTGGAGAAAAATGTTTCCATTGCCAGTTTGGCGTATTCACCCGCCCTCTCTCCGATAAATTGCTCATGAACAACCACCGCGGATACGGCAATGGCATGTCTCGTGCGGGGGTTTTGGGCAAAACCAACGAACCAGTCAAATCTTGGATTGTTGTTAATACTGCCGGTTTTACCTCCAATATGGAGAACTTTAAGGACTGCATTGCGATCATGACCTTTGAACAGTTTTTGCGCCGTTCCACTGGAGATAGTTGCCTGCATCATTCGGTACAGTTCTTTGGACGCCCTTTCCGAAATCACTTTTTGCGCCGGATGATCCGCACGTTCGTAAACGATCTGATTCTGAGGGCCGATAATGCGATCCACTATCGTGGGGGTTTTCATTTTGCCCTCATTCAGAACAGTTGTGACTATCATGGCGCCGTGCAGAGGGGAAATGGTGGTTTGTGTGTTGAATCCGCTGGCGATTTCCGCCTGGTTATATGGTTCTTCGTCAACAGCAATGTAACTGGGTTTGACCAGAATATCGAAATCAATGGGCTTGTTGAATCCGAAGCGGACGGCATAATCCTCGATTTTTTTCTTTCCCAGTAACTCTACCCCGATTTTACCAAAAACAGGATTGATCGATTGGGCAAAGGAATCTTCCAGGGAAATGGTATGGGTATAGCGTTTTATTGTCTCCTTCAATTGTCCCCGGTATAAAGTATGTTTTTGTCCATTGTAACTGATAAGAGAGTTGCTGTTAAGTCCATGCGTGTCGATAGCCGCCGCCGCGGTGATAATCTTAAAAATACTGGCTGCCGGAAACTGATCATTCACGCAGGTATTGTGCGTCGGGTTCTGCTTGTCGAAACTCACCATGGATAAAACCCTCCCCGTGTCGGCCGACATGACAACTATGCCTACGCCACGGGAAGTATACCTTTCCTTGGCCATCATTTCTTTCACTTTGGCCAGGAGTGATTCCTGCAACCGGGGATCTATACTTGTTTCCACCCTGTACATCCTGCCTTCAATCTGAGTTGTAAAAGCAGGTTCCCGTATATTCAAGAAGGACTTTCCATCCAGACAGCTCAACAGATTTCCTGATTGATTTTTATTCAATAACTCAATTTTATTTACGGATTTATCTACTGAAGGAGTGATTTCCTGGTGTTGAGTCTTCGATGCAATCATGACCGCCCCCTGCACCATCCCATATCCAACCGCCGTTGCCGTTAGAATAATAAGCAGGAATTTTATAAAAATTGCCTTCATGCGCGATCCGCGGCGTCTTTGAGTTTTTAGATTTTTCTGATACTCCCGCCAGGTTGGTCTTCGGGGAGATTGTTTTTTTTGCGAAAAAAGCTTCATGCGTAATCCTCTATATAAAGCTGGAGTTCTGCTTTGGACGATTGCCCGCTCACAGAGAACTCTTTTATTGTTTTAGAACAGGTCATTTTCAATATAATCTTATTCTACTATTTGTACCACATGTTTAATTATAGTTCAGATGTTTATTATATTCAACTCCAACCGCACGAAATCTCTCTTTTTACTTGACAGAATTACTGTGCCCTTCTATCGTTAAAATTGAGTAATTTTTCATACCAAACATAAGGATGGACATTTATGGCCGCGTGCAAGAGGAAGAACAGAGAGAATGATCATGTACGATAGAAGAACCGAAAACATTTCCGGAAATCCACCGACAGGAAATTACCGCAGCAGTTTCCAAAACAGGAATTGGTTCTCTTTTCGGAAGCTGCTGCTTCTTTTGCTAATCCTGCTGCTGCCTGTTTCTTCAGTTGCCGAAAACGTCACCTGTAAACGCCTGCCTTTTTTGATGGAAAATCTCCTGGACAACCACTACTCAATAAAAAATGTGACGGGAGATATTGTAACTCGCGCCGTCGATCAGATGATCAAGAGGCTTGATCCATCCAAAACGCTGCTTTATGAGTCCGATTTGAAAACGTTAAAGCCGCTTTTACGAAGCTTGTTTGTAAGTGCGCAACGGGGCAACTGCACGGCACTGCACCAGGTTTATGAACTGTTAGTCAAGCGCGCTCAGGAGAACGAGGACATTGTAAAAAAAATTCTGGGACCAGGCTACAAACTGGATGAGTCTGTGGAGCTCAATGTAAACGTGGGTAAGCGCTCCTATTTGAAAACCAGGGCGGAAAAGTATGAGCTTTTGAGAAAAGTTGTACATTTCCAGATCGAAAACACCCTGATAGCAGGCATCAACCTGGCGGAAGCCAAGAAACAGCAGATTCACCACTATATGTTGCAGACAAGGCGAATAGTCGAGAACGATCCCGAAAAGCTGATCACGGACGTCGCCGAGGCTTTCGCCCTCGCTCTGGACCCTCATACCAGCTATCTGTCGCCCGATAACTTCGAAGACCTCCAGATTCACATGCAGCTTTCCCTGGAAGGGATCGGAGCAGTCCTCAGCAGCGACAACGGCTTTACCGTAATTGAAGAATTGATCCCCGGCGGAGGCGCCGAGCGCTCGGGTCTGCTGAAATTGAAGGACAAGATTATCGCCGTCACCCAGGAACGGGAAAAGCCCGTTAATGTCATCGACATGAACCTGCGCGACGTTATCAAAATGATCCGCGGCAGGAAAGGTACAAAAGTAACCCTGACAATCCTGCGCCAGGCGGAACAAACGAAACGCTTCAACGTTACAATCACGCGTGACAAGGTTGACATAAAGGAGCAGGAGGCCAAGATTGAATACTATACGCGGACTGCGTCAGACGGCAGGCAGTACCGCTTCGGCGTCATTGACCTTCCATCTTTCTATGGCAATGAAAGCGAAAGTAAATCCTGCTATGAAGATGTAAAAGACCTCCTCGCTGAAGCCAAACGTCAGCAGGTGGATGGAATCGTACTGGACCTGTCGCGCAATGCAGGTGGACTGCTTAAAGAGTCGCTGCGCCTGACCGGCCTTTTCATCGACAAGGGGGGGATCGTAGCAACAAAAGACAGCCACGGACAGGTTACTATTCTGGCCAGTGGTTCAGCCTCATTGAGTATGAAAAACGGCAAGCGTAAAGTGATTACTTTCCCGCCGGAAGATCCCGGTTCGCTCTATCTTGGTCCCCTCGTAGTACTCACAAGTCGCCTGAGTGCATCGGCCAGCGAGATCGTGGCAGGTGCTCTCAAAGACTACCATCGTGCTGTGATTGTCGGGTCGGACCATACCTTCGGCAAAGGGTCGGTGCAGATGTTGATGCCTCTCCCCCTCAATCTGGGCGCCATATCAGTAACTACCGCACTGTATTTCCTGCCCGGCGGCCAATCTACCCAGAAGACGGGCGTCGAAGCGGATGTAAAACTGCCCACCTGGTTCATACTCGAAGACTTTGGCGAGAAGTCACTAGATTACCCGCTTCCGGCTCAGGCAATCGCGAGTTTCCTCAGCATCCGGGAAAACGAAATAAATCTCTGGAAACCTGTAAAGCAGCCCCTGATAGCTGAACTGGTAACGAGATCGAGGGCCAGGGTCGCCAAAGATGAGAAGTTTGCCGAGATTATCAAAAGTAATAAAGAGGCCGCAGGCAAGAATGGTTTGATCAGGCTGGCTGATTTACGCAAAGAAATGGGCAAGAAAAACGTCGACAATAAAAAGGAAGAAACGCTCACCGAGGTCAGGCAGAGAGCCCGTGAGCGGTATACCCCTTTCCTGAATGAAAGCATCAATGTTCTGCTCGATATGGTGACAATGGATTCCGCCCCGCGCCTGCAGACGTCGCTGCAGATCGAAGCGATTATACCGGGACATTGAACAACACGGCAGCTCTATACCCCGTTGGATTTTAACTCGTTAACGGGGAAAAGAAACCGCATCTCCGTCGGCATCCTGCCATACGGCGAAGGTTTCACGGTATTCCCTTACCTTATCATAATTCAATTTTGCCGTGTGAATGCAGGGAATGTCCGCCTGTTGAAAAAGTATATTTCCCAGAGGATCGATGATGGACGAATCACCGCTGTAAGCAATACCGTTGCCGTCTTCTCCCACCCGGTTCACACCAATAACATAGCTCTGGTTTTCCACAGCTCTTGCCGGCATTAAAAGCTTCCAGTGGGGTGCACGCCTGGCCGGCCAGTTGGCAACAAAGACAGCTACGTCATATTCGTTGGCGATATTCCGCACCCAGATGGGGAAGCGCAGGTCATAGCAGATGAAGG
>JBDKVD010000148.1:0-10040 GCA_039679325.1 Smithella sp. | reverse complement strand
TAAGGATTGAATTTATGTCGTGGTTTGATCGTGTGTCGCTTTATTTTTCATCTGCGGTTAAGAGCCGGGGCAATCAATATTCTTTGGCGGGTAAGGTGAAAATCGTAGCGGCAAATGAATATTCCGTTGAAGCTGAAGTTTATGGCTCCGATATTTACGAGCTTGAAGCCAGGCTCCACCAGAACATGCTGCAGGTCGCCTGCACTTGTCCTTATGCTCAACACACCTATTGCAAACATATTTATGCCCTGCTGCAGAGTATTAATAAAATGGGCTATCTCCCGGCGTTGAAATCATTGCCGACCGTTGAAATTGAGCTGCTGGATTTCTACGGCATGGATGAGGAAGACCCGCTGAAAATTATCGCTACGCCTTACCATTTGCCGCAAGCCGACAAACCGCAAAAGCCCGTATCGGCATGGAAACAATATATCCATCAGATTAATCAGCATTATTCCTCGCCGCAGGGAATACCGCCGGTATTGTCCCGGCCGGAGCAGGAAATTGTATATGTCATCAACTTGCCGTCTATTCTTTCGTCCGGTGAATTCACTCTTAATATCAAAAGCCGTGAACGTAAAAAAAACCGGGATTGGGGCAAGTTGAAGCCATTCCGGATGAGCGGCGGCAATATAGAATCGCTGACGGGTATTGATCAGCAGATAGGCTCAATTCTCCGGGGAGCAAAAAATGAATATAATTATTATGGTTTTTATTATAACAATTATGGAGAAAACACCTTCAAGATTCCGATAACGCTGGCGAAAACTTTACTGCCGCTTTTGTCGGATTCGGGACGTCTCTTTCTGGAAACTCAAAGCGGAGGGGGCATTGAAGGTCCCCTGCAATGGCAGGCGGAAGAAATTTGGGATTTTTGCCTGGCGGCGCAAATTGATGCGGGCGGAAATCATTATCAAATAACCGGCCATCTGCGCTGTGGCGGTGAACAGATATCTCTTAGTGAACCGCAATTGCTGATGCAACAAGGATTGATGATCAGAAACGATTATATTTGTCTGTTGGATCATCATGGAGCATTCCCGTGGATTTCCCTGTTGCGTCAGAAAAATGATTTGAATATCCCTGAATCTCAAATAAGAGATTTTCTCGAAAGCCTTTATAAAATGCCCGCCATCCCGTCGCTGATATTTCCCGAGGAGATAAGCATTAAGGAAGTGTCGTTGATTCCCCGGCCACATTTAATTGTGCGTCAGGCTAAGCGCAATTCAGTTTTTTCAGTTTATGGAAGCAAACTGCAAGCCGAACTGAAATTCGATTATGATGCTGAAATTATTCCCGCTTTGCCCCGCGGCCGCGGATTTTATCAGACCGGGGAAAAGCATTATGTAATACGTGACCATCAAGAAGAACAGAAGGCGGTGATGGATCTGCAGCAATTCAATTTCCACAGACAGGCTGACACAGCGAATAATACCGCATTGCTCTACGAAATCACCCCTAAAAATTTTACACATAGTGTTTCCCGTTTAGTGGCTATGGGATGGCATGTCGAAGCTGAAGGCAAGCTCTACAGAAATGCCGGCTCATTGTCCCTGAGTGTCACCTCCGGTATTGACTGGTTTGAGTTAAGCGGCAAGGTGGATTATGACGGCGTTGCCGCATCTTTGCCCGCTTTGCTTGCCGCGCTGAAGCGTAAAGAAAATATAATTCAATTGGACGACGGCACTTTCGGCTTGCTTCCGGAAGAATGGTTAAAAAAATACGGCATTTTTGCCGGTATGGGAGAGGTGGAAGGCGAACATTTAAAATTTAAAAAATGCCAGGCCGGTGTACTCGACGCTTTGCTTATGTCCGAGCCGGAAACCACGTGTGATGAGCTTTTCCAGCAGACACGCAAACAATTGCAGAGCTTTGACGGCGTATTGCCGCAAGATGCTCCACCGGAATTTCAAGGTGTGCTCAGAGGTTATCAAAAGGAAGGATTAGGCTGGTTCGATTTTCTTAATAAGTTTGGCTTTGGCGGTTGCCTCGCCGACGATATGGGATTAGGAAAAACTGTACAGGTTCTGGCTCTGCTGGAAAAGCGCCGCCTGCGGCAACAAGATCAAGCGCCCCTGACGCAGACAAAAGATGCAGCGGCTAAAAAAATAAATGATACACCGGACGCCGCCGGGAAGTTATCTGACTTGGAAATCACCAAAGGGAAAATTAACGGTATTGCCGGAACGTCACTTGTTGTGGCGCCCAAATCGGTTATCTTTAACTGGAAGCAGGAAGCAGCAAAGTTTACGCCCCGATTACGGATACTGGATCACACCGGTGCGGGAAGAATCATAAAACAGGAACATTTTGAAAACTATGATTTGATTTTAACTACATATGGGACGTTGCGTCAGGATGCCGTCGATTTCAAGAACATCGAATTCGATTATGTGATCCTGGATGAAGCCCAGGCGATAAAAAATGCCGGAACCATTTCAGCCAAGGCGGCAAGACTCTTGCGGGCGCGGCATCGCCTTGCTCTCAGCGGGACACCCATTGAAAATCACATAGGCGAACTATGGAGCCTCTTCGAATTTTTAAATCCCGGCCTGCTTGGTCATGCCGGAGTCTTTAGCATTAGCGGTTCCGATGCGTTGAATCCTCCCGAAGAAACAAAAGCGCTCCTTTCCCGTGCGCTTCGGCCTTTCATTTTACGCCGAACGAAAGCAGTGGTCGCACCGGAACTGCCGGAAAAAACAGAACAGACAATGTACTGCGAAATGGACAAGACCCAGTCCAAACTCTACAATGACTTACGCAATCATTACCGGCTGAGCCTGTTAAAACATCTGGATAAAGAGGGCATGCAAAAATCCAAGATTCAGATTCTGGAGGCCCTGCTGCGTTTACGCCAGGCAGCCTGCCATCCGGGGCTGATTGATCAAAAGTGGGCTAATACAATCAGCGCCAAGATGAAATTCCTTTTGCCTCAATTGGAAGAAATAATAGATGAAGGACATAAGGTGCTCGTTTTTTCTCAATTTACCAGTTTCCTGTCTATTGTCCGAAAAGAACTCGAAACCATGGGAATTACATATCTTTATCTGGACGGCAAAACCAAAGACCGTGAGGGAATGGTGAATGCTTTTCAGAAAGAGAATGACAATAAAATATTTCTGATAAGTTTGAAAGCAGGCGGATTGGGCCTGAATCTGACTGCGGCTGAATACGTCTTTCTTCTTGATCCCTGGTGGAATCCTGCAGTTGAAGCGCAGGCCATCGATCGTACACATCGTATAGGACAGACACAGCAGATCTTTGCCTATCGTTTAATCACCAGGAATACCGTTGAAGAACGCGTCCTCGAGTTACAGAAAAATAAACGTGAACTGGTTGATGCCATTATCAGGGACGATTCCGGTTTAATCCGCAATCTCCGCCGTGAAGATCTGGAGTTGCTGCTTTCCTAAAGTAAAGTCAAGTCAAGCGGACAGCATGTGAAGATGAAATTCTGAAAGGAAGACTATATGATTAAATTATTTGATGAAAAAGAATCGTGGACAAGGGAAGAAAGAAAAGAAAAGCAGGATGAGAAATTGGCCGGCATGGTGAGATTGGGTTACGAGAAGTCGGCCAGGATCAGGCAAATATTCGATGCGCAGAAAATCGATCCGTTGCAGATAAAATCGAGAGAGGATTTGCAGGTACTGCCGGTTACATCCAGGGAAAAACTGGTGGAAATAGAAATTGAGGAGCCGCCGTATGCCGGTTTGCATAATCCTGATGTAAAAATTGACCGGATTTTTACCTCGCCCGGCCCGGTGTATGAGCCGCATCTGTCCGAAACTGATTTTTTGTGGGCGCGGGCCTATCACGCTGCAGGAATCGGCCCCGATGATACCGCTCTTTGTGCTTTTTCCTACCACCTGGTTGCAGCCGGTTTGACTTTTCACAACGGTTTGCGCAAAGTCGGAGCGACGGTCGTGCCTTCCGGAGCATCATCATCCCAAATCCAGGTGCAGCTGATTAAAGATTTGAAGGTAACCGCATATACGGGCACCCCCAGTTTTTTAATGTCGATCATCAACAAGGCCGATGAGATGGGCTTTGATTTCAGGAAAGACTTTGGCTTGAGGAAAGCCTGCTTTGGCGCCGAACCGCTGCCGCCGGATTTACGCCAGAGATTTGAAAAAGAATATGGTATTGATACTTATCAGATGTACGGTGCAACGGAAGTAGGTGACATCGCCTATGAATGCAGTGCGAAAACCGGCTGGCATATCTGTGAAGAAACAATCGTGGAAATAATTGACCCGGAAACCGGCAAAAAAGTTCCCGACGGCGAATTGGGAGAAGTTGTCGTCACCCGACTCAATGATATTTTCTTTTTACTGCGATTTGGAACCGGTGATTTATCGCGTATAATTACCAATTCTTGCTCCTGCGGACGCACATCATATCGATTGGCGGGAATTGCGGGCAGGGTGGGTGACGCCGCAAAAGTGCGGGGTATGTTCTTAGCGCCCAGCCAGTTAAAAGCATTACAGGCGAAGTACAACAACCTGCCGCTGCAGGCGATAGTCACGAGAGACGGCCATGCCGACAAACTGAAACTGCGGGTGGAAAGAGTCTCTCCGGAAACAGGCGAAGCAAAATGGGAAGCAGATTTCAAGAATTATTTTAAACAGACGTGCACGGTTAAGGTCGATCAGATAGAATATGTAGAGGCCGGAACAATAAAACCGGAAGAGAAGATGATTGTTGATCTGCGGAAGTGGTAATTCCAATTCCAAATCAAGCACTACCTTTGTTGGCCCTTCGGCAGGCTCAGGGCAGGCTTAGAACTGATAGTCGGTCATGGCGAGCTTGTCGAACCACGCCTCGTTGCCTTCTCCTAGCCGCCGCGGTATCATCATTGATTTGGAAATGGAATAAGCCCTTTGCGAAGTCAAATGATGTCTTTAGATGAAGAATCACTACCGGGAATAATGGGTTGCAACCCCTTATTCTATTATGTTTTGGTTGGGGCAGTGCTTTGCTGCATCTGCTTTTTACCAAGCTGATAGGCGTCTATTATTGAAAATACCCACAAAAGAACCATAAACAACAGAACTAAAAGAATAGGGCAAGGGGATGCAATCCCCTTGCCCATCTTACCTATTGTTTCCGTTGACAGATTAAAAACGGCGTTTATGTCTACCGTTCCTTTATTAAAGGGTTTTGTCCTCAAAATTGTAAGTGCGACTTGAGCTATAGACCAGCTAATCGACAACATTCCCGCCAGGATGGATACTATAATTGCGATTCCGCTTTTATATTTTTTTAAGTAAATATGCCCCCAGCCGGGAAAGAGCAGGGCGTTGTATAATGCTGCTTTGGTGGCCGGATTCATTCAATTATCCCCATCAGCAAACAATAATAGATACATCCTTCATCTTCAATTGAATATCAGAGGCGCCATTCCATTGATTAATTTGCGGGGTAAAGACAATATCAAGATTAGCGCCGGCAACTGCATCGCGGTGATGTCCCATGGAAAACCAGATGGAATTACAGGTCAAACCGTTGCTGGAAAGACACATTTTTAAATGATTATTGCCAACGATAGTCGGTGAGGATACTTTAATATTGCGCGCGCACAGTACAGGTTCGGGATTCTTGCTGCCAAAAGGCGCCAGCATTTGCATTTGACTGATGAAACTCATGTTTATGTCTGTGAGCTCACATTCGGAGTCGATCAATGTCTGCGAAGCAAGATCAGAAAGTTGAGCGCTCTCACTGATTATTTCATCCAGGAGAGTGGCAAACTCATCTACATCTTCTTCCCTGATGGAAATACCGGCTGCATAATTATGTCCGCCATAGGAAAGCAATAGAGCAGAACACTGCTGAATTCCCTTGTAAATATTAAAATCAGTGATGCTGCGGCCTGATCCTTTGCCAATGCCGTCTTTCAAACTGATAATAAAAGCGGGACGATTGAAAAGATCAACCAGCCGGGAGGCGACGATACCCACAACTCCCGGATGCCATTTGTCCGAAGCGAAAACCAAGGCGTTCTTTTTTTCAAATTCAGGATTATTGTCGATTATATCCAGTATTTCATTAAGAATTGCTTTTTCCATCGTCTGTCTGCGGCGGTTATAAGCATCGAGTTTTCCCGCCAGCATTCTGGCCTCTTCAAGATCATCCGTCAAAAGGAGATCCACTGCGTCCAGAGGAGAGGCAATGCGCCCGGCGGCGTTTATGCGTGGAATAAGACAGAAGGATGCTTTGAAAGAATCGATTACTTGACCGTCAATGCCGCTTATTTCTTTGAGCGCCTTGATTCCCGGCCTCTTGCCTTCGGTAATCAGATCCAGACCGATTTTGACAAAAATCCTGTTTTCGTCCTGCAGCGGCGCAATATCACCGATCGTTCCCAGGGCGACAATATCCAAATACTCTTTCAAATTAGGATAGTTCCGATTATTCCAGAATCCCTCCTTACGCAGGGCGCCGCGCAGAGCGATCAGGAAATTATAAGCTATTCCGACACCGGCAAGATCTTTGAAAGGAAAGGTGCAGTCTGTTCGATAAGGATTGATATTGGCAACAGCAGGCGGCAGGGCGCCGGCTATGGCATGATGGTCTAAAACAATCGTATCTATCCCGAGGGTCCGGGCATAGGCAATCTGTTCATGATCGGAAATGCCGCAATCAACAGTAATTATCAATCCGACATTATTTTTTCTAAACTTGTCGATGGCCGGAATTTTTAAACCGTATCCCTCTTCAATTCTGTCCGGAATATAATAAATTACTTCCGGCGTTATTTCTTTGATGAATTTAAAAAGAATGGCTACGGAAGTTATTCCATCGGCATCGTAATCACCGTAGATTACAATTTTTTCATGATTATGAATGGCTTCAAGCAGGCGCGAAATACCTGCTTTCATATCTTTCATCAAAAAAGGATTATACAGGTTATTGAGAGATGGATAAAGATAACGGCGTACACTGGCCACATCCATAAAATCCCGATTGGCAAGGATCTGGGAAATAATAGGGTGAATGCCGAATTCATTGCTGAATATTTTTTTTATATCTTCATTAAGAGCATTCTTGATTTTCCATTGTGTCGCTGGAAGAGGTTTTACTATAGTCATCATTCAATCTTTTATTTTGTCTTTGGTTTGTATCATATCAAGGTTAATCTCGATGTCAAGTATTCATTATTTATTCGATATTTATTTTACTGGGAAAATTTTAAAAACATAAGTTTCGATAATTTAAATTCCTGCAGGCGTCCCTTGCTTTCTTGATCTTTAAAATGATAAATGTTAATCATAAAATAATGATTATAAAGTGGTATAAAATAAAACGAAACAAAATCGCTGTAGTTCAATTTATTATCGAAGGGTATGAGGGAATGTCCACGGTAACAACGATGGATCCTCATGCCGCGATCATTCAAGTATCCATTATGCCGGATTTTCTTCAGGAAATAATGGCCCTGATGGAAAGCCTCAAAAATAAATATCACTTGGAAGAAATTGAATGTTATGCGACGAAAAAGGGATAAATACTTATGCTTATGCTTACCCATACATATCTTCTGCAAAATATTCTGGATATGACGGGGATCAAAAATTACAATCCGGACATTTTCGTCTATAACATTCTACCGGATTTACTAACTATTCATCCGGATATCACTTCTCGGCAAACTCACAAAATTAAAAGATTACTGCAAATACCGCCTCTTTATCCAAAGGCCGCCTACGTAATGTTCCATCTTTTTGTTGATGATCTGGCTCATTATGGCTTCATCAGTCCCGGAATACCCGATGACTTTGATCCGGATTCTCATGGTTATACTTATATTAAAGGCAAACCGTTAATTAGTTCAATTTTAGCTTTTCAGAAAAAAGTTAATAAGGAAATATCATATAACGAGGCGGTTTACCGCTCTCATTTAGTTGTGGAGATGGTCTATGACCTGATCATAAGTGACTATATTAAAAATAATAAAACAATTGAGCTGTTGGCAAATGCTGTTTCTGTAACGGCTAAAGAAAAGATGGATGAATTTGCCGCCACAATCAACTGGTTGTACGGTTTAGACGACCTGGAAATTTTTGATGTAATGAAAAAGGCTCTTTCTTACATGACCGAAGAGAGGCTGAAGAAAACAATGAATATTGAAGGCCGAATTCGCCTTTATGCTTACAAATTCGGCCTTCAGAATGATGAACAATTATACTTTGCGGATATGGAAAATATTTTTCTTCACGCAAGTCAATTACTCGATAATGACACAATATTTCTTCGGGAAACTGCAGAAGCTGTAAAAAAATATGGCTGGTTTCCCCCGATCATGTAGCTTTTTTCACGAAGCCAGAACGAATACAACGGGTGCAAACCTTGATTCTCTTAATCGAACCCGATTTGTTGTCAATACAGCGTAATTTTTGCAGATTTGGACGCCATGATGTTTTGGATTTATTGTTGGCATGGCTGACATTATTTCCGACCGACGGCTTTTTACCGCATATTTCACAGACACGAGACATGGAAAAACCCTCCTAATAAATGTGCGTCGTACCTAAACTATAAGGCATTATTTTGCAAGCATTTTTTTGACGGCCTCGTAAAAAGACCGGATGCTGCGTTGCGCTTCATCCTTCGTCATTGCGTCGTACTCTAAGTACGTCTCATTCCTCATGCTTCGCGCGCCTTGCCTGCGGCCTTTTTACGAGGCCGTCCATTTGTTTATTCCTTCATTGAAGGCGGCTGGCCTGTCGTTTCGAGAACACGCAACCACAAGTTCCCCTTGGGATCGATTTTACGGCGGGACACTGCTGCAGCCAAAGGCAGATGAACATATTCATCTTTCATCAGGGCAACCAACAGGCCGGTTTTTCCGGCCATAGCAGCATGGACGGCATACTGCCCCAGGGAACTGCAATAAATACTGTCGGAAGCATTGGCCGGAACGGAACGAATCAAATAACTTGGTTCTATGTATTTTAAATTAATTTCCAGATCGATTTTGTGAAAATATTTTTCAATTTCATCTTTCAGGAATGTACCGATATCGCATAAACGCAGGTTTCCGGAGGCATCGGTCTCGATCGGATCGTCGCTTCTTTTCATAAGATCCTGACCGGCGCCTTCCGCAACCAGAATAACGGCATGCCCTGCGGACTTAATACGCTTTTCCAGAGATGCTAAAAATCCTTTTTCCCCGTGAAGGGAAAAAGGAACTTCGGGAATTAAAACAAAATTCGTATCATTTTGAGCCAGTGCGGCATTCGCTGCTATATGGCCGGAAAGCCTGCCCATTATTTTAACAAGACCTATGCCGTTCAAGGCGCCTTTGGCTTCGACATGAGCGCAGCGGATGGAGTTGACTGTTTCCGCAATTGCCGTATCAAAACCGAATGATTTTTCAATTAAATTAAGATCGTTATCGATTGTTTTGGGGATGCCGACAACAGCGATTTTTAAATTTTGTTTTATTATCGAGGCTGATAATTTTTGTGCGGCACGCATAGTGCCGTCGCCGCCGATGCAAAACAGAATATCCGTATGGGAATCGATCAATGATTCTATGATATTATTAATATCCTGATGCCCCCGTGAGCAGGAAAGAATGCTTCCACCGATGTGGGTTATATCTTTGACTATTTCCGGTGAAAGGCGAAGAATTTTGTGTCCGTACTCCGGAATCAGTCCTCGAAAGCCGTATTTAATGCCAGAGATATCCGTTACATTATAGCGGTAAAAAAGCTCCATGGTAATAGAGCGGATGACATCGTTGATTCCGGGACAGAGACCGCCGCAAGTAACAATAGCCGCTTTTGTCTTGTTGGGTTCAAAAAAAATTCTTTTACGGGGACCGGCCAGTTCTATGGATAGCGGCAGGCCTCGCTCATTCTTGCATTCATTGTAAGTTTCAAGATAACAATTATATAAAATGCGTTTGCTGTCCGGGGTAAAATTGGCGATATTCAACGGCGACGGAATTTTTCTTTCGCCTAGATCAGAAATGATGAAATCACAGATCGAAGAGCTCATATTCAATTAAACCTTTCCGGCAATCATTATGGATG
>JBDKVD010000147.1:0-3240 GCA_039679325.1 Smithella sp. | reverse complement strand
CCGGCCCACTGCATGCTTTGTAAAATGTAGACCGCTAAATGATCTTTAAGACCGAAAATCTCCAAATCTTCTTTTGTTATAAAGCCTAAAATCTTAATGTCATTGTCTCCGGGAAGATTTATCATTACAACTTTGGCAAAGGAACTCTTTCTGCCCAGCAAAGCGTTCATAATATCTTTGATGGTATTATAGATGATTTTTATGAAAGGAATTTTACCGAACAGGCCGTCGATATAATTAAAAATACGTCCGCTCGCCACCTGTGTCCCCAAAAACCCCACCAGGATTATCAGGGCAATTGTTGTCAGCAGGCCGAGTCCCGGAATATGTATTCCCAGTGCTACAAAGTAACGTCCCAGGATACTGTCAGTCAGCTGGAAAACAAACACCACTATGTAGATGGTTAAAACTATGGGCACAAGGATTAATATGCCCTTAAAAAAGTATGTAATAAATTTCTTCATTTCAACGCACCCTCTTCGTGCTTAGACTGTGCAGCTATCAGATACGGGTTAACTGGCGGTATTTGATCCGGTGCGGCTGGCTTGCCGCCGTGCCCAGTCTTTGCTTGCGGTCTGCTTCGTATTCCGAGTAGTTGCCGTCAAACCAGAGGGTTTTGCTTTCTCCTTCAAAGGCCAGGATGTGCGTGCAGATTCTGTCTAAAAACCAGCGGTCATGGCTGATGACCACGGCGCAGCCCGCGAAACCCTCCAGGGCGTCTTCCAGTGCGCGCAGCGTATTGACATCCAGATCGTTGGTCGGTTCGTCCAGCAGAATGACATTGGCGCCGTCTTTGAGCATTCTGGCCAGATGTACACGGTTGCGTTCGCCGCCGGAAAGGGTGCCTACTTTCTTTTGCTGATCGGTGCCGGAGAAATTAAAGCGGGATACGTAAGCGCGGGAATTTATCTCTCTTGCGCCTATGGCGATGGTTTCCTGTCCGTCGGAAATCATTTCCCAGATTGATTTGTCGGGATCAAGAGTGTCGCGGCTCTGATCAACATAAGCCAGCTTCACCGTATCGCCGATGCGGAAGGTGCCGGAATCCGGGTTTTCCTGGCCGGTAATCATCTTGAAAAGCGTACTTTTTCCGGCTCCGTTGGGGCCGATGACACCGATAATGCCGCCCGGCGGTAAGGAAAAGGACATGTCTTCCATCAGTAATGTGTTGCCGAATCCCTTGGATACATTTTGCGCTTCAATGACGAGATCGCCGAGACGCGGTCCGGGAGCGATGAAGATTTCACGGGTTCCCGATTCCTTTTCCTGATTTTGCCCCAGAAGTTCCTCATAGGCTTTAATGCGGGCTTTGGATTTGGCGTGGCGTCCCTTGGGCGACATTTTGATCCATTCCAGTTCGCGCTCCAGCGTTTTGATTCTTTGTCCTTCCCCTTTTTCTTCATTCTTCAACCGGTTTTGCTTTTGTTCCAGCCACGACGAGTAGTTTCCCTGCCAGGGAATGCCCTGACCGCGGTCGAGTTCCAGAATCCAGCCGGCGACGTTATCGAGAAAATAGCGATCATGGGTTACAGCAATAACGGTGCCGGCGTATTTTTGTAAATGATGCTCCAGCCAGGCGACGGATTCGGCATCCAGGTGGTTGGTCGGCTCGTCGAGCAGTAAAATATCAGGGTTTTGCAGAAGCAGACGGCACAGGGCGACGCGGCGCTTTTCACCTCCGGAGAGGACTTTTATTTTGGTCTCACCGGGCGGACAGCGCAGGGCATCCATCGCCATCTCCAGTCTGGAATCAATATCCCAGGCATCAAGGGCGTCGAGCTTTTCCTGGACGGCGGCCTGTCTGTCGCATAATTTGGCCATTTCATCATCGGACATCGGCTCCGAAAACTGCTCGTTGATTTTATTATATTCGTTGATGAGATCGATCGTGCCTTGCACGCCTTCCTCGACAATCTGCCGGACTGTTTTTGCATCGTCGAGGTTCGGTTCCTGTTCCAGGTATCCTACGGTTAAGCCGGCGGAAAGAATGGTCTGGCCTATGAAGTCCGTATCCACACCGGCCAGTATCCTGAGCAGGGAACTTTTGCCCGAGCCGTTTAAACCCAATACACCGATCTTGGCTCCATAGAAGTAAGACAAATATATGTCTTTGAGTACCGGTTTTTTTTCGTAGATTTTACTTACCCCGATCATGGAGTAAATAACTTTGTTGCCTTCATTTGCCATTGCCAATAGTCCTCCAACCGTAGAATGCTTATTTTATTTAAATAAAGGGGAAAATACTTTGAATGATGATTTTAAAATTTTTCTCGATCCTGTCTTTACCGGTGACAATACCCATATGTCCCGGCAAAAGGAACTCCAGATCCAGTTGAGCAAAAGAAAGGATGCTTTTTTTCAACAGAGCGCCGCTGCCGCCCGGGAAATCGGTGCGCCCGATGTTCTGGGCGAAGATAACATCACCGCAGAACAGGGCTTTCTGTTCGGGCCAGTAAAGACCGATCGATCCGGGAGAATGACCGGGGGAAAGGATGACTTTAAATATATGGTCTCCCATGGCGACATCGCCTTCCTCCAGCGGAAAATTAATCTGCAGCTCGGGCGCCTCGAGTCCAAAAAGACCGTACAGATCACCGCCTGCTCCTTTTAAAAATTGCAGTTCCTTGGGATGCAGCGCGATTTTTACCTTTTCAGGATCAAACAGTTCGGAAGCCTGAAAATGGTCGGGATGAGAATGGGTGTTAATTACGTAGGCAATATCTTCCTTTTTGATGCCGTCGGCCGCCATCTGTTCCAACAGGTTAGGTAAGTAACGGCTGAGCCCGGGATCTATTAAAGCGTTCACTCCGCCGCCAATGTAAAAACTGTTGCAATTGTTGTCGAAATAGTTTGTCCATTCATAAACGTAAATATCATTGGTTAGTTTCATGGTCTATCCTTTCTATTTTTGTGTCGGGTCTGCGACGTTGTTGTGCAGCCATTGGGCAATATCGTTTGCCGATTGCTCCCAGCCTTTCTCCAGCATAGGCAGATGAGCGAATTGATCGTATGCGATATAATCAGCCCGTAAAAATTTGGCTAATTTTTGTCCCATTGATTCCGGAACAATGGCATCAAGCTTACAACCGATAACCAGTTTGGGACATTTTATTTCAGCCGGATTAATAAACACGCCCTGAGCGATTTGATAACCCACCATTAATGATTCGGCAACAAACATGCGGAAGATTTCTTCTTTTTCATTTTCGTCGATGTTGTTGAGCAATGTTGTTTCCGCCA
>JBDKVD010000146.1:0-3620 GCA_039679325.1 Smithella sp. | reverse complement strand
CATATTGCCCATGCCAAAAGCATAACCGGGCTTTTCGAAACTCTGTTTGCCGACATAGAGAAGGAATTTGCCGTGCCCTTTGTCTGGCTGACGCTGGTGGAGAAAGAAATTACCGCGCCTGTTATTGAGGCCGTAGAATCTTCCGCCGTGCTGAAAAACAAATTGGGCGTAATTTCCGAGGATCTGTTTAATCGCATTCTTTCCGATGGGTTGCAGCCGGTTTTAGCCAACAAAGATTTGCAGCCGTTTTATAAATTACTGCCTTCCACCAACAAGTTTTTTGTCAAATCTCTGGCTGCTATACCGCTTTACATTAACGATGAAGTAGTAGGCAGCTGGAATAATGGTGATATTTTGAGTGATCGCTACCGGCCGGATATGGACACCAGGTTATTGCAGAAGCTGGGGCAAAAGATTTCGGCCCGCCTGACCGAACTGGCCTCAGGTGCAAAATAACTTTTCATCGCTTGACAAAGACTAAAAGCTGGGATAAGCATGTTTGCACTGGGTTACCCGCGAGGGTTGTAACCAGTTTCAAATCAAGTTTTTGTAATTATTCCTGATTTAGAATTGGAACAAGGGAAGACGGTGTAAATCCGTCGTGGATCCGCCGCTGTAACCGGGGACAAGAGTCGCAAAAAGCCACTGTTTGTTAAAAATGGGAAGGCGCGACAATTTGGTTGATCCGGAAGCCAGAAAACCTGCCTGGGACAATGATGCTGTTTAAACTATTAAGGACATAGAAGGCATTGTTAATTGCGGATGGAAAACGGCATCCCCGACCTTTTCAGGTTCGGGGATTTTTTATTTCAGGTAATAAATATAATGGCGAAAAAATTGGTCATGATCAGGCATGGTGTGCTGGACACTGAATATCATGGCCGTTTTATGGGTAAGACGGATGTTGGCCTGTCCGCCGCAGGTCAAAAACAAGCTGCGGCTTTAGCCTTGCCGATGGACAACTTAAGAGAAGCTCATTTTATTGTCAGTCCCCTGCGCCGCACTTTGGAGACCGCGCGGCTGGCGCTGGCGGCATCCGGACAATCGTTCGACATTGATTCCAACTTGCGTGAAATAGATTTCGGTTTGTGGGAAGAAAAGACGTTTGCCGAAATCAGCATGACGGACCCGGCAGGCGTCGATCGGTGGAGTAATTTTGACAATGATTTTGTCTTTCCCGGCGGCGAAGCCATTCAATCCTTTATCGGGCGTGTGCGCACAGCAGCGCAACGTATTGCCCGGGATCCGGCCCAAACGGTGGCTGTCATTACCCACGGCGGCATTATCCGTTTTTTAATCTGTCATTATCTGGGGCTGGATATGCGCAATTACCTGCTCTTCGACGTTCAACCGGCATCCCTCTCCGTGATAACTCTATATGATGGGCAAGGGATCCTTAACAGTCTCAATAACTTATGTCATTTGGAGGGTAGTCTCTGTGGCTAAAATTATTTTCGTTACCGGTGGCAGCCGCAGCGGGAAAAGCGATTATGCGCAAAAACTGGCAGAATCTCTGGAAGGCCCGCGGGCTTATCTGGCGACGTGTCCGATTATCGATGAGGAGATGGCCCAGCGTTGCCGCAAGCATCAGGAAGCCAGAGCCCGTGCAGACTGGGATACAATTGAGGAAGAAAGAGACCTTGCCGGGGTATTGAATAACGACCGGGTGCATAAGGTGATTTTAGTGGATTGTCTGACGCTGTGGGTTAACAATCTTATCTATGAAGCTGAACTATATGGCCGGATAATGACGGAAGAGAATATCGCGGAGAAATGCCGGATTTTGCTTGCCGCCTGTGAAGCGTTTACCGGTACGATCATCTTTGTGACAAATGAAGTGGGCATGGGAGTTGTGCCGGACAGCCCCCTGGGCAGGAGTTTTCGCGACATGGCCGGAAGATGCAATCAGCTAATCGCCGCCTCGGCGGATGAGGTTGTTTTCGTTGTCAGCGGCATTCCCCTGCATTTAAAAAAAGAGGGCAAATGATAAAGCGTTTTCTGGCTGCGATTCAATTTTTGACGGTATGTCCTCTGCCTGCATCGATAAACATCGATGAGCGCGCTCTTGGCGGCTCCGTGCCGTTTTTCCCGGTAGTGGGCATCATTATCGGCGCCGCCGCCGCCGGTCTGGATTACGGATTAGGCTATGTTCTACCGCTGTCCGTCGCCAGCATGCTGCTGGTAATTTTTCTGCTTGCCGTTTCCTGCGCCCTGCATATGGATGGCCTGGCCGATACCGCGGACGGCTTTTTCAGCTCGCGCCCCCGTGAAAGGATTCTCGAAATCATGCGGGACAGTCGTGTAGGTCCGATGGGGGTCATAGTTATAGTTTGTGTTTTACTTTTTAAATTAACTTTGCTGACGGCGGTTCCGCCGGCCGCACGCTGGTGGGTGCTGCTCATGACTCCGTTTGCCGGACGGTGTGCCCTGCTGATCAATATGGCCGTCATTCCCTATGCCCGTCCGGAAGGCGGTTTAGGTACGATATTTTATTCCAGTCGTTTCCGATTGCAACTGGCCTGGGCGTTTGTATTGTTGACGGTTATCGGCTGGCTGGCGGCAGGCCCGACAGGAGTGTTTGTTGGGCTTACGGCTTTTGCATTCAGTATTATTTTTGCCTTTTATGTAAAATATAAGATTGGCGGATCAACAGGCGATACGCTGGGAGCGGCCTGTGAACTTACGGAGTTAATTCCGGCGATGGTTTACTTAGTATCGGTGTCTGGAGGGTTGATGAAAATATGACGGATAAACACGGTGGAAATATAATGAAACTGGCATTGGCGGCGGGAAAGTCGATCGAAGATATTCTCGATTTTTCAGCAAATATTAATCCCCTGGGTGCACCGGACTGGCTCCGTCCATTAATCAGCAGCTCAGTTAGTTCACTTGTCCACTATCCTGATCCCCATTGCACCGAACTTAAAAACGCTATTGCCGAAAGATTCGGTATAACGCCCAACGAAGTTATCGCCGGCAACGGTTCAACGGAAATTCTTTATCTTCTTCCCCGGGTTCTTTCTGCTTCTCGCGCAATAATTCCGGTTCCTTCTTATCTCGATTACGCCTCGGCGGTTGAATTGAGCGGCATACAGGTAGAGAAGATGCCGCTGAAGGAAGAAGAGGAATTTGCCCTTAATATTCCGCATCTGGCGGAAAAATTACGGGGCGATGAGATGGTCATCGTCGGGCAGCCTAATAATCCCACCGGCTTTTTCTGTAATGATAATGAATTGAGAAAGCTGGCCAATGACCATCCGAATACGACTTTTATTGTGGACGAATCCTTTATCAAGTTTATTGAGGGAGCCCAAAGCCTGATAAAAAACAGGCCGTCCAATGTAGTCGTTTTGTTCTCTCTGACCAAATTCTACGCCATCCCGGGATTGCGGCTGGGATTTGCCGTGGCTGACCGCGCGATTATAGAACAGCTCTATAAGATCATGCCTCCCTGGACTGTAAATACGATTGCCCAGGCCGTAGGTACTGCGGCGGTGAAAGATACGGACTATGAGGCCGAAAGCAAAAAATTCGTTTTGGAAGAGCGGCAATGGCTGCAAAACGAACTGAGTAATATGTCCGGTCTGAAAGTCTATCCGGGCAGCGCCAATTTTCTGCTG
>JBDKVD010000145.1:0-3936 GCA_039679325.1 Smithella sp. | reverse complement strand
TGGGCAGTTTACTGATTGTTTCACCTGCAAATTCCATGGCCTTGTAAAGAGCGCCGTCTACGCCGATAAGCCCGATTATGTGTAAAATCAGATCTTTGCCGGATACCCATTTTTGCAGAGAACCGTTAATGATAAATTTCATAGACTGGGGAACTTTAAACCAGAGTTCTCCCATGAGCATTGCCGCCGCCAGATCGGTGCTGCCGACTCCCGTGGCAAATGCTCCCAGACCGCCATAAGTACAGGTATGACTGTCCGCGCCGATAACCAGATCACCGGGCAGGACAATGCCTGCCTCCGGCAGCAGGGCATGTTCAATACCCACATTACCGCCTTCGTAAAAGTGAGTTATATTCTGCTCCAGGGCGAATTCACGCACAAATTTACATTGCATGGCCGAGTTGATATCTTTGTTCGGCGTAAAATGGTCCAGCACGAGAGCAATCTTGTCTTTGTCAAAAACCTTCTTCCCTCCCGCTGCGCGGAATTCCTTTATTGCTATCGGCGCGGTTATGTCATTACCGAGGGCGATATCCACGCGGGCATTTATCAGTTGGCCGGCATTAATATCCTTAAGATCAGTATGCGCCATTAATATTTTTTCCGTGATTGTATATCCCATCTTTTCTCCTTGGTTGTAATACCAAGTCGCATTCTTTGCCTAACTTTGTTGGCCGCGTCGTCGGCTTCCTCAACGTATTAGTAATACGCCTGCGGAGCCTCCTCCTTGCCGCCGCGTTATGCTTTGAATGCAACTTGGTATAGAATGTAGTTATGTTTATCTTATTTCCGGCCTTTATTCAACTTTAACCTTTTTTACATTTTCCTTAAGAAATTCCATTCTGTTAAGAGCATTGATGTAAGCTTTCGCCGAGGCAACTATTACATCCGGATGGGCGCCGCGGCCCATAACGGAATATTCTTTATATTTCAACTGCACGGTTACTTCGCCCATGGCGTCACTGCCGCCGGTGATCGCGTTCACTGCATACTTCAACAAAGGATAATTGGTTTTCGTAATGTTTCGAATTGCGGTAAACGTCGCGTCCACGGGGCCGTTGCCGAAACCGGCATCGCGGATTTTTTCCTTGTCCACCTGCATTTCCATAGTCGCTGTAGGAATTGCAACATTGCCGCTGACAACATTCAGGTAAATCAGCTCATATTTATCCTTGCCGCGGTAAACCTCTTCATACAGAATCGCTTCCAGATCCTCATCATAGATATCCTTCTTGTTATCAGCCAACTCTTTAACTTTTGCGGCTACTTTATTCAATTGATCATCGGTCAGGACATATCCCATTTTTTTATAATGCTGAAAAATTGCATTACGCCCCGAATGTTTGCCTAAAACTATATGGGTATCGGTTATTCCAACCGATTGTGGTGTCATAATTTCGTACGTACTTTTTTCTTTAATCAACCCGTCCTGGTGAATGCCGGATTCATGGGCAAAAGCGTTGGCGCCGACAATGGCTTTATTCGGCTGCACCTGAATGCCGGTGATCTGAGTTAAAAGCCGCGATGTTTTATATATCTGCTCGGTTTTGATTTTTGTTTGCAAACCGAAAAGATCTTTTCGGGTGTCCAGGGCCATGACAATTTCTTCCATGGCCGTATTGCCGGCGCGTTCACCAATGCCGTTGATGGTACATTCTATCTGACGGGCGCCGTTTTTAATGGCGGCCAGAGAATTAGCCACAGCCAATCCGAGATCATTATGACAATGAACGGCGATGATCGTGTTGCCCATATTTTTAACATTGGCGAACAAATAAGCAATCAGACTGCCGTATTCTTCAGGAATAGCATAACCAACAGTGTCGGGAATATTGACCGTAACCGCTCCGGCATCAATCACGGCGGAAACCATAGCCACAAGATAGTCTTTGTCGGTACGAGTTGAATCCATTGCCGAAAATTCAACATTATCCGTATAGGAGTGAGCATGAGAGACTGCGGCAACTGCTTCATCGAGGACCTGCTGGCGCGATTTTTTCAACTGATATTTCAAATGGATATCCGACGAGGAAATAAAAGTATGAATGCGCGGCTGAGCGGCGTTCTTAATGGCCTGCCAGGCTCGATCAATATCGGTTTTATTGGCTCTGGCCAGACCTGCAATCTGGCATTTCTTAATCTCCTTGGCGATGCGTTTGACGGCATCAAAATCACCTTCGGATGCAACCGGAAAACCGGCTTCAATTATATCGACACCCAGGTTTTCCAGTTGCCTGGCAATAATCAGCTTTTCTTCCGTATTCATGCTGGCGCCGGGTGATTGTTCGCCGTCTCGCAGCGTCGTGTCAAAGATGTAAATTCGATTCTTATCCTTCTTCATATAAATCTCCTTTAATGAGACTCCAATTCCGAAAGCAAAGCGTATAACCTAAAGGTCACGAGTCGGAATTGGTTAGTCGAATTATCCCGTAAGAGTGGCTTATCGGGGATGGTACCTCCAGTTTTTCCAAAATAAAAAGGCCGCGGGTTTGCCACCCACGGCCCTTCAGGTAATCTGTTGTTTCTTTGGTTTTACAGGTAACCCGAAAACAATGGGCGGATGGCCTTGGCTAATAAAAGGCGCAAAAGGGCGAGACCTAGCAGCAGGGGTAAAAGACTGATGACTAAATATAGATCTTTTCTCGCACTAAACATTGTTTTTTAGGAAACCTTTTCCTGATTTTTATACTGATGACAACCTCTTAAATCATCAGAAAATATTTGTCAAAGAATTTTTTAAATATTTCCCGGTATTATTTTCTGTCGGCGACTCCCTGGGCGACCAGATCACCAACCTCGCTGGTGGAAAAACCCATGCGGCCTGCGGCCATGCTTTTCAGTTTGTTGGCGGTGATGTCTTTTACCGTTTCCTCGATCGCCGTGGCCGCCGGTTGTTCGCCAAGAGTCTCCAGCATCATGGCTGCGGCACAAATGGCTGCCAGGGGATTGATTACCCCGAGGCCGGTATACTTCGGCGCCGAACCGCCAATCGGTTCAAACATACTGACGCCGTCAGGGTTAATGTTGCCGCCGGCGGCGAGTCCCATGCCGCCCTGGGTAATAGCGCCCAGGTCAGTGATAATATCTCCGAACATGTTGCCTGTAACCAGGACATCAAACCATTCCGGACTTTTCACCATCCACATGCATGTCGCATCCACATGATAATATTCGCGCTTAATGTCGGGGTAATCCCTTTCCCCCATCTCATGAAATGCTCGATCCCAGAGGCCATACAAATAAGTCAGGACGTTCGTTTTTCCCACCAGGGCCAGTGTGTTGTGTTCTCCCTTGCCGGTGGCCTTCTTCCCGTATTTACGGGTGTATTCAAAGGCGTAGCGGAGGCAGCGATCCACCTGGTGGCGGGTGTAGATGGCGGTTTGAATCGCCACTTCATGAGGTGTTCCCTTCATGGTGACACCGCCTGCTCCCGTGTACTGATCGCCGGTGTTTTCACGTATTACACAATAGTCGATGTCCTTCGGGCCTTTATCTTTAAGGGGTGTCTCCACGCCTGGATAAAGGCGAATCGGGCGAAGATTTATATATTGATCCAGCTCAAAACGGGCCTTCAGCAGAATGCCCTTTTCCAGAATGCCGGGTGTGACATCGGGATGGCCGATTGCACCCAGGAGAATAGCGTTGAATTTCCTTAATTCTTCAACGGCGCTGTCGGGAAGGATCTCGCCTGTTCTCTTGTAACGCTCTCCACCAAAGTCGAAAGTCGTGGTTTCATACTTAAAACCGAATTTTACCGAGGCCGCGTTCAGTACCTTCAAGGCCTCATTAACTACTTCGGGACCTGTCCCGTCACCAGGTATAACCGCTATTTTGTGCATATAAACTATCCTTTCCCCACTATTAAACGAAGTTGATTTTTGAATTTGAAGGAGGGACTATAGAAAAAATGGTTTTTTATGTCAATGAAAGAATGGG
>JBDKVD010000144.1:0-11454 GCA_039679325.1 Smithella sp. | reverse complement strand
TCCATTGCCTGCTCAGACCACAAGTGGGCCATCATCACGGTTTCGTCCTCGTTGATAAGCCCAAAAAATCCCAACCGGCTTTCGCTGATCCTGACGCACTCTTCAATGATACCAGCTTCGATGTCTTGAATACGCGTATCAGCCCGATGGTATAAATTCAGTATGGTCTGCAATTGATTCATTTCTCTGAGCAGATCATGCTCCGCCTGCTTGCGGTCGGTGATGTCACGCCAAATGCAATGGTAAACCGGTTTTCCCAAAACCTCGGTGGACTGTGCTGTTACATGGAGATTTATGATTTTACCCTGCTTGGTGCGTTGTCTGGTTTCAAAATCAGATATTCCATGTTTGATGACATATTCTATATGTAAGCGGATTTCTTCGGGTGTTTGATTAGCTTCCAAATCAAAAATGCTCAGTTTGGAAAATTCCTCACGTGTATAACCAAGCATAAGGCAGGTGGTTTCATTGAAGTCCAGGAAACGCGCTGTAGCCGGGTCAACAATTACAACACCGTCGGGCGAATGATCAAACAATAAGTGATAGAGTTTCTCGGTGTCGTGTAATGATTCCTCGACTTGTTTGCCTTTTGCTAGTTGCTCCTCTAGCAATTTGACTTTTTGTTCTAATTCTTCATAGGTAGGTTTTAAAGTCATAGGCAAGATTAGATCCGATTGTTTAATAAAACAGAGTAAAACAATTTTTTACCGATAATACAAGGCGAAATATATCCGGCAATGCTGATAATATCTAAAATTGCCATTGCCATAATAGCGGGCAGTCATTATCTTTTTTTAAGTGAGTTTATGAAAAATAAAATTTTTTCTTTTTTGCTGATTGTTTTGTTGTTTATAATCGCAGGGAGATTATTTATGACGGTCTCGTAAAAAGGCCGGATGCTGCGTTGCACTTCATCCTTCCCCGGCCTTCGCCGGGGCAGGCTACCTGCGGCGTACGCTAAGTACGCCTCATTCCTCATGATTCGCGCGCCTTGCCTGCGGTCTTTTTACGAGATCGTCTGTAAATGTCCACTTTTATGACTTTTTACGAGTCCATTATTTATTACAATCGGCATGAACAAAGAAAGAGGCATTATGGAAAAGAAAACAATGTGGGAAAAAGCAAGGAAAAACATGACTCCACTTCAGTGCGACGTAGCCTTTGAAAACGCTACGGAGGCGCCTTTTAAAAACGAATACTGGGACAATCATCAGGAAGGGATTTATGTGGATATTGTGTCGGGGGAAGCGCTTTTCAGCTCTGCAGACAAATTTGATTCCGGTTCGGGCTGGCCAAGTTTTACCCGGCCCATTGAAAAAGAAGGCGTATTGGAAAAAGCGGACAATAGTTATTTCATGAATCGGACGGAAGTGCGAAGCACAAAGTCCGATATTCATCTGGGTCATGTTTTTGACGACGGCCCGGCCCCGACTGGTCGGAGATATTGCCTTAATTCCGCATCATTGAAGTTCATTCCGAAGGAGAAAATGGCGGAATCAGGATACGGCAGGTATTTATATTTATTTGCCGGCAAATCAGCTCAGGATGGGGAAACGGCAATATTCGCGGCTGGTTGTTTCTGGGGCGTACAGGAATATTTCAGTCGGGTAAGAGGGGTGATAAAAAGCGAATCCGGTTATACCGGGGGAACAAAGAAGAACCCTGAATATGAAGAAGTTTGCACCAGCAAAACCGGGCATGCGGAATCCGTTCGGGTTGTTTTTAATCCCAAGGTGGTGAGCTACGAGAATCTTCTTCAGCATTTCTGGGAAATACACGATCCTACAAGTCTCAACAGACAGGGTAATGATATAGGCAGTCAATACCGATCGGCTATCTTTTACTCTAACCCAAAACAGGAGATGGCGGCAAAATCTTCTTTGGAGAAACTGGCAAAATCCGGCAGATATTCCCGGAAAATAGTCACAGAAATTTTACCGGCGAAGGAATTTTATCCGGCAGAGGAATACCACCAGGACTATTTGAAGAAAAATCCTCACGGTTACTGCCATATCGACCTGAGAAAAGCCACCGAGAAATGATCCTCAAGTTCATGACGATGGGCCTCCTTGGTCCGATAAAGCTTTTATTGTTTCGACAAGACCTTTCAGCAGGACGTTCATCCGGTCGAAATCCAGGGTGTCGATCGTGTCCGTGCTCGAATGATAGTTCGGATTACGGTAAAACGCCGTATCCGTTATCATGACAGCAGGGTATCCCTCATCCCAGAATGATTTGTGGTCCGAAAAGTCCACGCCGGGAACGGCGCTGACGGTGACCAGTGTTTCAACGGGAATAGAGGAATGTTTTTTCAGATATCGGGCAACTTGTTTTGCAAGTTTACGGGAATCAAGATTACCTACAACACCGATAAAGTCAGGCCTATCAGGGTAAAAAAGATGCATCACCGGAATGGGATAAGTTTGAGCGCTCTTTTCCTCGCTGAAATAACCCAGCATTTCAAAGCATAACATGGCAACAATCTTTTCCCCCCGCTCTTTTGCCTGTCGAGCATAAACGGCACTGCCCATATATCGAGACCGAAAAACAGGCGGTTCCTCAAGCGCAAAAAACACAAGACGAATGGTGCGCCTGGGGCTAAATTCTCTCAGTATTCTCGCTGATTCCAAGAGCATCGCAACGCCGCTGGCATTGTCGTCGGCGCCGGGGGTGCCCGAAACCGTATCGTAGTGGGCACCGATAAGAACCGTCTCTTCGGGAGCTTCCTTCCCACTCAACGTGACAATGACATTATTGTAAAATCGATCCTTATAGGGAACTTTCTGCCGTTGCGGTTTATAACCCATCTTTTCGAGCGTCGAGTATATATATTCCTCGGTTTTTATCAATTTTTCATGTTCATAAATACTTCTTGATCCAATATGGACAGAAAGGTGTTGGACATGCTGATATAAAGCGGTCTGGCGCATGGTGGGCCCAGCCTGATGGTACACGGAGGCCGTCGTTCTTACACGAAGCAATGAGTACAGTAAAAACCCTCCCAGGAATAAGATGACTACCAGCAAAATGATCATGATCTTTTTTCTCATAGGATGATTGTTTCACCTGTAGCCTGCTCTTTTTTATGCGCCTGATCTATCCGCCTCGGCCCGGCGCACCTCTTCCACCATTTTTTTCACTTTGGTCAGATCCTTCTTAAATCGAATCCACCGGCCATCCGGAGCCAGCATATTGGTCCGGGTACAACTGTCCACCCCTGCCGGTTGCACCGTTAAAATGGCTTCCCGCACATTTTCGCCGTCCAGGCCGCCGGCCAGGATTACGGGAAGAGAGCTGGCCGCCACGACAGCCTTTGCAATTCGCCAGTCACAGGTCTCGCCGGTAATACCCACAAAACCGTTTACGGGCTGCTCCTGAGCAGACCCCGGCAAACCATTAAGGGTATCGAGCAGAAAATAATCACTGACCGGTTTAAGTTTATCCATTATGGCAAGGATATTTTCCATGATCTCCTCTGTCCCCGTTGCACCGGTCCGGGGTATCGAGAGAGAACGCATAATGGTTACGGCCGGAAATTGCTCCCTGACCGCCTGCTGCAGCGAAATCAGGACATCACATTGCTGCCTGACCGCCGTCTGGTCGCCGGAAAATGGTGACAGAACTTCACAGAAATGAATAAAATCAGGTTGATAATAATCCAGTATTCGAAAGATCGTCTCCCTGTCGCTCAAAAGGGGAATAAGTCCGCTTTGGGCACCCGTCTCCTGAACAGCCCGTACCGTTTCCCTGAGAATCGGTTTCTTCCAGCCTTCCCGGGAAAGAATAACCGTCCCGATCCGGTCCACGCCCAGAGCCACGACGGCTTGCGCCTCCCGCGGCTCCTGAATTTCATAAATCTGTATCATAATTCGTTGCATGAATAATTCCATTTCTAAATCAATGATGATATCGCGGCGGCTAGGCGAAGGCAACGAGGCGTATTGTACATACGTTGAGGAAGCCGACAACGACGCCAACAAAGATAGCGCTTGATTTGGAAATGGAATAAGGACATATCATCTCTTGTATACAGTCGTTGTCCCGTCAGGACAAGACTTTTTGAGCCTTCCTGCGCACCGTCCACTTCTCTATTCCCACTACCACCACCACAAGGGAGCTCGAAACCAGAATGCGCATCCAGGCCTCCAGGCTGATGGGGCTGCTGTGGAAGGCCGTATTCATGACGGGAACATAGGTGAAGACCAACTGCAGGATAACCATGATCCCTGCACCGCCGAACACCCAGAGATTGGAGAAAAACCCGACCTCAAAGACGGATTTGGTCAAAGAGCGGCAGTTGAAGAGGTACATGAGCTCGCCCATGACGAACACGTTGACGGCGACAGTTCTGGCTTCCTTGATACCAGTGCCGTTGAACAGTTCGTATTTGAAGAGACCGAACGCTCCCAGAAGCAGCAGGAAGCCCACGATGGCGATCCGCCAGATGAGCATGCGGGTAAGGATGGGTTCTTTCGGGTCCCTGGGCGGCCTCTCCATGATACCCGGCTCCTTGGGCTCGAACACCAGCATGAGACCCAGCAGTACGGCCGTGGTCATATTGATCCACAGAATCTGCACCGGCAGGATGGGGAGGGTTACTCCTGCAAATATGGCCGCCAGGATGACCAGACCTTCGCCGATGTTGGTGGGAAGCGTCCAGACAATAAACTTGGTGAGATTGTCGAAGGTGCCTCTTCCCTCCTCCACTGCAGCCTCGATGGAGGCAAAATTGTCGTCCATCAGTACCATATCCGAGGCCTCCTTGGCCACGTCAGTGCCGGTGATGCCCATGGCCACACCAATGTCGGCGCGCTTCAGTGCCGGCGCGTCGTTTACCCCGTCGCCGGTCATGGCTACGATGTTGCCCTTGACCTGAAGGGCCTCAACCAACCGGAGCTTCTGCTCGGGGGCCACTCGTGCATACACCGAGACTTCATCCACGATATCGATGATCTGCCGGTCGCTCATGGTGGCAAGCTCCCGGCCGGTGACGGCCTTTCCCGCGTTGGCAAGGCCGATCCTGCCCGCTATCGCCGATGCGGTAAGGGCGTGGTCGCCAGTGATCATCTTCACACGGATGCCTGCGCTGTGGCAGTTTTGCACCGCCTTAATTGCCTCATTTCGTGGCGGGTCGATCATGCCCTGCAGCCCCAGAAAGGTAAGGCCTGTGGCGATGTCCTTATGGTCGATCCTGTTCCTCCCCTGCGGCAAGCTCTTGCGGGCAAAGGCAAGGACCCTGAGCCCCCTGGAGGCCATGGCCCCCACAGCTGCCTGGATTGCAGCCGGATTCAGATCAGCCGGAGAACCCTGCGCATCGAGGGTATTATTGCAGCGCTCGAGCATTGCCTCCACTGAGCCCTTTACGTATACGACATCCGTGCTCTGCGGGGCGGTATGGAGCGTAGCCATGTACTGGTGGTGTGACTCGAAGGGAATGGTGTCCATGCGCCTGAACCGGGAGTTTTCCTCATCCAGGGAGAGGCCGGCCTTGGCGGCTGAAGTGATAAGCGCCCCCTCAGTAGGATCGCCCTGCACCGTAAGATAACCCTCCCGTTCCACAAGCAGGCTGTCGTTGCAAAGCAGGCCGCACCTGAGGGTTTCGATGACGGCCGGGGACAAGTCGGATCCTTTTTGCCCGTTCTGCGCTGAAATCTCTCCCTCCAAGGCATAGCCCGTACCGCTCACTGCATATGACCCGCCGGCAGACACGATCTCCTGGACTGTCATCTGGTTTTCCGTAAGGGTTCCTGTTTTGTCCGAACAGATCACGGTGGTGCTTCCCAGGGTCTCTACGGCCGGGAGCTTGCGAATGATGGCCTTTCTCCGTGCCATGCGCGCCACGCCGATGGCGAGCGTGATGGTCATTGCCGCGGGCAGCCCCTCGGGGATTGCGCCCACGGCCAAAGCCACGGCAGCCATAAACATGTCGAAGGCGCTCTGTCCGCGCATTATGCCCACAACAAAGGTTACCCCGGCAAGACCGAGGATCACGTAGAGCAGCACCTTGCTGAATTCTTCTATCTTCCTCAGGAGAGGAGTCTGCAGTTCTTCGGTTTCGGAAATGAGCTGCGATATGCGGCCCACCTCGGTATGGTCTCCGGTCGCCACTACAACGCCCGAGGCCTGCCCATAGGTAACCAGCGTAGAGCCGTAAACCATATTGCTCCGGTCGGCGAGTACCGTGTCGTGGGGCAGAATTTCCTGGGTCTTCTGCACAGGCAGTGATTCGCCGGTCAGCGCCGATTCGTCCACATGGAGGTCCCGGGCCGCAAACAGGCGGAGGTCCGCCGGAACCTTATCCCCTGACTGGAGCAGCACAATATCGCCCAGCACCACCTCTGCCGAGGAGATACGCACCTTTGCACCATGGCGGATGACTGTCGCCTCGGTGACCATGGTTCTGGCCAGGGCCTCCATAGCCTTTACCGCCTTTGACTCCTGGAGAAAGCCGATGATGGCGTTCACCAGCACCACGCCAAAGATAACCCCCGCGTCCACCCATTCCGCAAGCAGGGACGTTATAAGCCCGGAGGCGAGAAGGATATAGATCAGGGGCTGGTGAAACTGGAGCAAAAACCGCAGCAGGGGGCCTTTGCCCTTTTTGGTGGTGATGACATTGTCGCCGAACTGTTTCCTCCTGTCTTCCGTCTCGAACTGGTCGAGACCTTTGTCCGGGCTTGTTTCGAGGAGGTCGATCACCTCCTCCGAGGGCATATGGTGCCAGTGCTTTCCAATAAGATTCTCCATCCCTTATTTATCCTTTCATGTTCCGTCAGAAACAATGTGGAGATTAAAGCACGAGTGTCCGGGTTTGATAAAAATTTCCCGTTATTTGTCTTCCTGCTTCTCTTCGGCATAGAAATTCTTGAGTCGTTCCGCCATATCCCTGAGCTTTTTATCGACTAAATGATTGACGGTGCCTTCGGGATAAGTACCGTCTTCCCGTCTTTCCCCCATTGGAACACCGGTCAGCACCTCAATGCCTTCATCTATTGTCCTGGCCGAATAAATGTGGAACCGCCCTTTACGAACGGCCTCGACAATTTCTTCGCACAGCATAAGATTCTTCAGGTTCTGATGAGGAACCAATACTCCCTGGTCCCCGGTAAGTCCTTTGGCTTCGCAGACTTTAAAGAAGCCCTCTATCTTGTTGTTGACACCGCCTATAGGCTGAATCTCCCCGTTTTGATTTACCGAGCCGGTAACGGCGATGTTCTGCTTTATCGGAATACCGGACAGGCTCGAGAGAATGGCGTATAGTTCAGTGGAGGATGCGCTGTCGCCCTCTACACCTTCGTAAGACTGCTCAAAGCACAGGCTGGCTGAAAGAGAAAGTGGTTTATCCTGAGCATATTTCCAACCAAGAAAACCGCTGAGAATCAATACCCCCTTATTGTGAATCGGGCCGCTGAGCTTCGATTCCCGCTCAATATTGATAATGCCTCCGCGCCCGAGAAAGGTCTTGGCGGTAATTCTTGAAGGCCTGCCAAAGGTGCCGTCCCCCAAAGAATAGACGCTCAAACCATTTACCTGTCCTACCACCGCGCCGTCGGTATCTATCATGATGACGTCGCGATTAATCAGGCTGCGCATCCGCTCATCAATGAGGTTGTGACGAAACAACTTTTCGTCTATGGCTTTTTGCACGTGACAGGCCGAGATAAGCTGGGCATTGTCCTGCGAAGCCCAATAATTGGCTTCCTCAATCCATTCTTTGATCTGAGCAAATCTTGAGGATAATCTCTCCTGATCGGCTACTACCCTGGCGGAATATTCGATGATCTTGGCGACACCGCTGGGATCAAAGTGCCTGACCTCACTTTCCTCACAGTATCGGGAGAGAAAAGCGGCATAAGCTATCATGTTCTCCTTTGTTTTTTCAATTTCCAGGTCAAATTCAGCTTTTACCTTGAAAATTTCCCAGAAGTCTTCGTCGTACATGGAGAGCAACTGATAGAGATTGGCGTCACCGATAAGCACGATTTTGACTTTTATCGGCATCGGCTCCGGCAGCAGCCCCTCGGTCGCCATCAGACCGAACTGTTCCAGCGGGTCTTCTATTCGAACTTCATCATTTTTGATAGCCCTTTTGAGCGCGGGCCAGACGCCGGGATTTATGAGAACATCCAGGGCGTTGATCAGCAGATATCCGCCGTTGGCTTTTTCCAGAGCTCCGGCTTTCAGCATGGTATGATCGCTGAAGTAGCCGCCAAAATAATAGTGTTTTTCCAGCCTGCCGAAGATATTCCGAAAGTTGGGATTGCTCTCGATAATCACGGGCAGCCCCCTGGTTTCGCTGTTATCGACAAAGAGATTTATCTCAAAGGGAAGAAACGGGTTCACGCCGCCACCCATAACCTGATTAACCGGAACACCCAACAGCTGGCTTACCGGTTTTTCGGCCTGTTTGAACAGTTCAAGTTTGTCCAGCACATAGTTTTTCAGGTCGACAAGATACTGATTAACCTTCGGCCATGAATTGTACGTGTCCAGCAAAGGATTGAACAGGCGGGAAACTGTATACTCGGCTGTGTCCTCGTCCAGTTTTTTCAGCATCTCCAATATTTTTCTCTTAGCGTTGACGGCGGCGTCAAACCTTGCCTGTAGTTTGTTAAGCAAGTCGGCCTGCTTCGCATCGAGCTCCTCTCTTTTCTTTTCATCCAGGGCAAAGTATTCATTTTGCTGCATAAGTCGGTTTTCCACTATCGGAATAAGCATCGGGCCGGACGGAGACATCTGAAGAGCGAAGCCCTGGCGGCGGGCGTCTTCAGCTAATCCCTCAAATACTTTCAGATGTTCCTCCTCAGACTTTTCCACGTTCTGCTTCTGCTTCTTATATTCGTCACTGGAGAAAGCCTGTTCCAAATCCTTCCGCACATTATCGAACAATTCTTTAATATCAACACAGAATTCTTTCCCCTTGCCCTGGGCAAGACTTATTATTTGGGGGCTATCCGGTTTTTGAAAGTTGTAAAGGTAACACCAGTCCTCCGGTGCTAATATTTCACCGCGGGCTTCCTTTGTATTGATTAATCTTTCAATGTAAGTCTTTACCATGGATGTTTTGCCGGTTCCCGTGAGTCCGGCGACATAGATATTGTATCCCGTCTTGGCCATGTTCAGCCCGAACTCCACCGCCCTTATTGCCCGGTCCTGCCCGACAAACTCACGCAGCGGTGCAAGGTCCTTTGTACAGCCAAAGTCGAAAAGTTTGGGGTCACATTCCCAGCGCAGCTTGTCTGCAGGCACTTCAAATTTTTTAAGTTCCATGGCACCCTCCGTGTATTAATTATCGTTTGACATTATGATCCGTATTGACCCGTATTGATGACTGTACCGTGTGCAAGCTATATTTCTTCAATATTTCAAGCATTTCTGTTGGCAGTGTAGCATAAAACAAAAATAATGGAACAACATAATTATTGATTTACTCGCTGTATTTACCGGGTAACCTGATCGGAAAAGATTTCTTTCTTCGTTACTACGACCTGTTCTTCCAGTTTATCGGCCAATTCCTGCGCTTCATTTATGTCGGGGACACCCTGCCTGCCCCCGTATTCGCGGCAGGAAAGGGAAGCCACGGCCACGGAAAATTTCACGGCCGCACAAAGGTCGTACCCACGGCTTACCGCCAGGCTGAAAGCAGCATGAAAATTGTCGCCCGCACCGGTCGTGTCTTTGACCTCCACTTTTGGCGCCGGCACGTTGATCAGTTGCTCTCCGCTGATATAATACGCTCCCTTTTCACCCCGCGTCACCACAAGATAGCCGGTGACCATCTCCGCCAGACGGAACATTTGCTGTTCAAAAGAAAGATTCGCCGGATTTAATTCCTCCACCTGTAAAAAATCGGCGCTGGGAATAAAATAATCAGCCGCCGCCATTATCGCAGGAATATCCTCGTGCCACCTTTCACAGTCATATACAATCCTGATGTCATCCCCGGCCAGAGCCTTAATATCTTCCGCCAGATAAGTCACTTCGGGATCCAGAAGAACAACCTTGACCGGATAGACAAGAATCTGAGCCAGCCTGTCCCCGCTCAACGGCGGGAGTGAGCTTTTTTCATAGATAATGGTACGCTTTCCGCTTTCACGGGTTATAAAGAGGTATGCTATTGGTGTTTTGCCGTCTTCAATAATATCCACATATTCCGGTTCAACGTTGAAATCTTTCAGGCGTTCCAGACAAAATAATCCCTCGTTATCAGCACCCAGACAACCATAATAAACAACTTCACCTCCCAGCCGGGCAATACAGCAGGAGGCCGTCCCACCCTGACCACCACCTTCCACCATGCGGTATAAAAGCGGGATCTTGGTATCTTCCTGAGGAAACTGTTCAACAACGGAAATGATATCCAGGCAGCTTCGTCCGATGACCAACACATCGATATCCATCATAATTCTATTCCTTTACATATTTTTTTTACCATTTTTATAAATAATTAATTAGATTTGTAATAACATGCTTATTGTATCAAATTACATTTGATTTAGAATGGATTATCAGATCAGATGATTGAATTCCAATTAAAACTTGCACCTCATTACCAAGCAATTTTTAATCCGCCTGTCTTCAAATTTTTTTCCGGGAAGAAATCATTTTCCTTCTTGACGATTAATGCTACATTTTCAACCGGTAGTCGGTAATGCCATAATAATTAAATAGGAAGTTAAGTTATGAATACAGAGACGATTGATATTCTCGTCCGTCTGATTGTCGCCATGTTGGCAGGCGGGCTGATTGGACTCGAGAGAAGTTATTACGGAAGACCTGCGGGATTACGAACCCATACCTTAGTCTGTATGGCTTCAAGTCTCCTGATGCTTGTAACCGTATATCAGCGAGACTGGTTTCCCGGGGTTGTTAATGGGAACGTGAATGTTGATCCTACCCGCATGGCTCAGGGAATTATGACGGGAATCGGGTTTCTTGGTGCAGGAGTGATCATGAAGGAAAGGGCATCGATTCGCGGATTGACCACTGCGGCATCGATCTGGATTACGGCAGCCATCGGTATCTTGGCAGGGGTGGGCCTTTACAGCGTGTTGACAATTGTGACAATTCTGACCCTGATCACCCTGACCTTGTATCGTCTCGTGGAGGAACGACTTCCTGTGCTCGTTTACATCCAAACTTTCATCCGTTTTCAACGGGAAAAAGCGATGACTGAACCTGAAATCCGGGCGCTGATGCATGAAAATGGCTTTCACATCTCGAACATACGTCATGCGATCACCTATGACCGAAAGTTCTGTGAATACGAGCTGGTCATCAATACTAGAAAGGAAGAAAATATGCATCGTCTAGCCCAGTGCCTTGCTGAGAATGATAACGTTAATGAATTCCGAATTTCGCCCACGGGTGAATGACCTTTCAGATGCGAATTGGTCAGAGCGTATCACCTGGTTGGCGAGAATGGCCGCCTTGAGCATCAATGGCATAAATTTG
>JBDKVD010000143.1:0-8907 GCA_039679325.1 Smithella sp. | reverse complement strand
AAAGCCATGCTGATCGTCATGCATCACAACGCCACCCAAAAACAAATCGGCGCCGTTACTGCAGCGGTTGAAAAGATGGGGTTGACCGCGTCGCCCATTCCCGGAAGCGAAAGGACAGCCATCGGCGTACTGGGCAACAAAGGATATGTGGACGATCTTTCCATTCGCGATCTTCCCGGTGTCAAAGAAGTAATCCATGTCTCCAAACCCTATAAGATGGTGTCCCGTGATTTTCATCCCCGGCCGACGATAATTAAGATCGGCGGCGTGGAGATCGGCGAAGGCAAGCCCCCTGTAGTCATCGCCGGACCATGCGCCGTGGAAAGTGAAGAGCAGATTATGCGCACGGCAAGGGCGGTCAAGGCTGCCGGGGCCGAGTTCTTCCGCGGCGGCGCCTTCAAACCCCGAACCGGACCTTATTCATTTCAGGGATTAAAAGAGGAAGGTCTGAAACTTTTAGCCCTGGCCAAACAGGAAACCGGCCTTCCCCTGGTTACTGAGGTAATGACTTCGGAGAATGTGGAACTTGTGGCAGGTTATGTGGATATTCTGCAGGTGGGCGCCAGAAACATGCAGAATTTTGATCTTCTGCGGGAACTGGGACGCATTCGAAAGCCGGTGCTCCTCAAAAGAGGCTTAAGCGCTACAATTGAAGAATTTCTGGCGGCGGCCGAGTATATTCTGGCCGAAGGAAATCCGCAGGTTATTCTCTGTGAACGGGGTATAAGAACCTTTGAAACGGCCACCCGCAACAGCCTGGATTTGTCCGTCATTCCAATCATCAAGGAGCTTTCACACCTCCCCATTATGGTGGATCCGTCTCACGCTACCGGCAAGCGCAACCTCGTTCCGCCGATGGCAAAGGCATCACTGGTGGCGGGAGCCCACGGCATTATGATCGAGGTTCACCCCGAACCGGAAAAAGCCCTCTCCGACGGTCCGCAGTCTTTAACTATTCCCGGTTTTGAAAAGCTCATGACAGAGATCAAACAGATCAAAGCCTTTCTCGGGTATTGAGGAATATTGGAATAATCTATAGAAAATACGCGGGGCGGTCTATTTTTGTAAATCTTCAAAAATAGACCGCCCCTTTTGATTTTATTTATAAGGTAAATTTATTAATTCAACGACCTGTCTTATTTGCCTGTAAATTCCGGTTTCTTCTTCTTGCCGGTGAACACTGCTACTCCTTCCTTATAATCTTCGGTACCAGATGTTTTAATGACTCCCTGTCGTTCAGCTTCCAGCTGCACTTCCAGGCAAGGCAGGAGCGCCTTGTTCAACAGCGCCTTGGAGGAGGCGAAAGCCGCTGTAGCGCTGCCGGCCAGTTTGGCGGCCAGTTTTTCGGTTGTTGCCACTAACTCTTCCGGAGCTACAACTTTGTTGACCAGACCCCAATTCAGGGCTTTATCCGCTGAAATGACTTCGTCTAAAAAGACCATTTCACTGGCCCGGCCCAATCCCACCAGCAGCGGGACCATCTGACTAAAACCGCCGTCCTGGCTGATTCCCACTCCGGTATAGGCCTGTTTAAAAATAACGCCGGTGTGGCATACGCGAAGATCACAGGCCGCGGCAAAACTTATCCCCACCCCGGCGCAAATTCCGTTGACACTGGCGATAATGGGCTTGGGAAGCTGTCTCATATCGGAAATCAGACGCGCCAGCGGTCCGGTCATATCTCTAAAAAAGGCCTGGAGATCGCCGTCTCCGTAGGTGCTGGCGAAGGCGATATCGCCACCCAGACAAAAAGCCTTGCCCGCGCCCGTCAGGATAACCGCGCGGATACTGTCGTCATAGCATTGTGCAATAGCCTGGCAGAGGCCGCTCATCATATCTGCGTTCAATGCATTCATGGCCTCCGGTCTGTTCATGGTTATGGTGCAAATCCCATTCTGCGTGCTGGTCAATACTGCGTCATTAGCCATTCTTTCACCCTCCTTTTTTTACTTTTATTTAAAATATTTCAATATTTATGATCATCGAAATATCACTGCTTTCCCGGGAACAAAAATGCCTCATCAACAATTTCAAAGGCAACACGGCTTGTAATTTATCTGATTTGACAAGAACTTTATTTGTAGATGCGAAAGTATAAGAAACGCCAATTTACGTGTCAAGGAAATCTTCGTAGAAAATCTCCTTATATCGAAATGACAATTTCTGCAATTATGACACAGTCTCAAAAAAAGAAGCCGGTCATTTGACTGGCCTCCGCATATTATCATAAAGTTCGCTTTCTGAACCCCGCCGCTTTACGCTTTTGCCGCTTTCTTGTCTATGGCGGCGTTGAATTTTTCCGCATCTATGACATATCTCTCATGCGTTGCTTCGGATACCTTTTCGGCATCATCAAAAGCTTCCAGTTTAAAGGTTAATTTGCGCCCTTCCACCTTATCGAGCTTTCCTTTAACGGTAACGGTCATCCCCGCCGGAGTGGCCGCTCCATGAGTCATATTCATGCCAATGCCCACCGTCTGCTCATTCGGCCAGTCAAGATGTGCCTTAAGCGCTTTGATACAGGTAAATTCGTATAACCCCAGGAGAAAGCCCGTAGCAAAAACCTTCGGCATTACATGGCCCTCTTCAAATTCCGGATAGAGAAATGGAACGGTTTTGTTTTCTGGAACTTTGAACTTAAATTCAACTGTCAAGCCCGGCTTTAAAGAATCTTTCATGACATCCCTCCATTATGAAATTTAAACCGCATCGCGTACAATAAACCGATTTTTTTATAATAAGTCAAAGGAAATCGGTTAGTAAGTCCGTTTTTACAAAACATAAGGATGAAGAAGTTTTACGGAGAATTCAATTTAAATGGCTGTTTTTTGACTGTTTTATGCTAAAATAAAAAACAAGATCGTGTTTCCCGGACGCATTGGAAAAGGCGATATCCATGCTTTTAGCAAAACCGGCAAAATGACAAACTCAAACAGGCGACAGAGAATCCTATGACATTTGAAAAGTTGTATCAGAATGCCAAAACCGTTGTAAATCCGCGCGCTCTTTCGGCAGATGCTAAAGCCGGCAGCGTTGGTGCGGCAATACTTGCCGAAAGTGGAAAAATCTATACGGGCGTGTGCATCGAAACAGCCTGTTCAATGGGCTTTTGCGCGGAACATGCCGCCGCGGCAGCGATGATTACCGCAGGAGAAAACCGCGTGCTTAAAATGATAGCTGTTGATGTCGACGGCAGAATTATGCCGCCCTGTGGACGCTGCCGGGAATTCATCAGTCAACTTCATCCGGAAAATTTTCAAACGGAAGTCATGGTGAGCGAAGGGAAAATCGTAACTCTTCAAACGTTACTGCCGTATAATTGGCGTACGTCGACCAAAGAAGATAAAAAGTGACCAATGATTGTAAGTGCTTGGAATGACCGGAAATCCTAAGCTAATGCCCTGCTTTAACAATGATGCATAATAATTTGATATAATGTATCTTTTTACGCTATTTCACCAGCATGACCGGGCTCTCCGACAGTAGAGCAATCTTGTAACTGATGGTGCCCCAATCCCGCAGAGGATTTTTCTTTTCGGCCTTGTGGGAATTCATGATGACCAGATCAATTTCATACTTTTTGATAAATTTCAGAATTTCCTCAACCCGATTCCCGTAACTTATGTGATGGAGCAGCAGGACGGATTTGCCCGTGTATTCGGAGATAATGTTTCTCATCTGGGTTTGCGCCTTTTTCTCCAGCCTCTTGTAGAAATCCTCAAACTCCTCGAAAGTAGCTTCGGGGATAAATTCAATAACATGGAGAAGATGGATGGTGCTTTTATATTTTTTCGCAAGATCGGATGCTATCTCAAGGGGGCCTATAAGCTTTTCGGAAAAATCTGTTGGAATCAGAATCTGTCGAAACATAGACTAAGCCTTACAATAATAGCGGGACCTGATAAAAGGTCCCGCCCGATAAAAATTTTATTTATATTACCCGGAAGATCGGTTGCTCATAGCAACAGGCAACCCTTTTGACAAATATACCCGGTTACTGTTTTGATTCAATCTAAGATACTTTCTTGCCGGCTTTACCGAGATCATAAATTTCTTCGATTTTTACTACTATAGCCGCTTTGGGTGGAACGGGTATCTTCAATGCCTGAGCCAGTTTTACGGCGTCATCAAAAAGTGGGCCGGAAGTGAGTATTTCGGCATTGCCTTCGAATCGATATCCCTTGAATTTGCTCACATCGGATACTGCGATGGCCACCCAGGGATTCTTCTGGACGTTAGCCCAGGTTCTGTTACCCATCAATTCGAAGAATGCAATATGTTCATCATCAACTATTCTTGCGCTGCCCTTTATTGCTAAACTGGCTTTTCCATCAGCGCCACTTGTTGCCACCCAGGCCTGCTGCCCTTTGATCACTTCTTTCATTACATCATTCAATTTAGCCATGGTTTTTCCTCCCCTTAATTTTGAATTAATGAGACATTTCCTTATTGCCAAAAAGGTTTTATCTTTTACTATGTCATATCAATTGTATGAAGCTTAAGCAGAAAGTCCTTGAATTTTTCCTTCGTCGTTTCTTTTATTGAATCGAGCCGAACGATAATTTCATTGTTGTAAAATGTATATCCGTTTTCGATTTTTTCCGGATTCTCATCATCGTCAATGAAACGTTCCATAAACTTCAGAGCTGATTTTTTCGCCTCGCTTTCGCTTTCCGCTGTAACCAGGTAATGGTGTCGATTAAGATCTTCATGTTCAATTTCGCTAATTTTTATCCAGTAGTCAGGCATACTATATGCTCCCGTTATTAACTCGTGACATTAGTTTGATATTCTCGTTTCGTTTCACAACAACTCCAAAAGTTGTCAAATTGTTTTACGGCGACGGCAATATGAAATTCCTGTTCCTCTCTTTATGCATCAAATGCATCGGTTTTTCCAGTATTAAACGCAATTAATTTGTTGATACAACATCATTTTAAATTAGTCAACTATTGCAATGACGAATCTTCCACCCGCACAAAAACAATCTTGCCGCTGACTTTACCTTTCACACTGACGTCTTTCCCTTTGGAAAGTGCAACAAGTGAAGCATCTTTATCCCTGGCAAATACACATTGCACACCGCCATGTCCGAATGCACGCCCCCCGATTACAATAAAAGGCTGGCCCAGAGGGTCCCTGCCGATCTGATATATCTTCCCCTTAACCACAACAATTTTGCCTTTATATTTGTTATCCGCCACTGTCTCATTTTCCGCATAGTCGGAGGCAAGTTTGGTCGCTTCCAATTCAAGGACTGGTGCATCAGTTTTGACCTTGTCTGTTTTTTTATCTTCAGAAGCCTGACAGCCCGCAAGGAGCAATACAATCGTCAAGAGTACGGCGCACTTTTTCATTAAAATTCTCCTTTACGAAGTGAATTATTCAATCCAGCCCATTTCTGCAAGGCATTCCTCATATTTTTTATTGCGCTCGATATTTAAGAAAAGATTCACTGGATCAGTCAATAAAAAACCTTCTACTCTCCCCGATTTAACAAGACAACATTTCCTGTCAAATTCCCAGTCCGCTTCTGTTTTCCCGTCAGGTATCCGGTTTGCAGCGGGTGCGCAACCCAAAATTAAAATAAAGATTATTATTAATAAAGATATTTTTCTCATTCCAAAAAACCTTTTTAGCGATATTGGAGAAGATTCTTTTTGCTGATAAACTACCAGGTGCGGAATGCTCCTGAGTCGATATGGACAAAGTCGTTGCCCGGGTAATAGCCAACGCCTCCAATGCGCAGCGAAATTGCGGTGCTGCGGACATCGGACAGGGCAGTGCCCGGAATGCGAATGTCGAGGGCACGGCCTTCCAGGTGCAGGCTGTGTTTCGCTACTTTGTGGCCGCTGCTCAGAAGATAATTGTTGTATCTCGGCGAGCGATAGCCGCTGATGACATGGATTTCGTGGCCGCAGCCAAGTCGGGTGCTGACAAGGTCGAGAAACTCTATAGTCTTGATGTCAATAGGGTACTGCTGGTCTGTATAGTGGCAGCGCAACAGCCAGTTCAATTCCTTGATGGATTGGCTGCTGTACTGACCGTCCTGGTTTCGATAGGTGGTGTTGATTTTTTCGCCGGTATGGATGTTGTATATTTTTAATCGGCCCGACGGCAGTTTTTCTCTGGAGAGATTAGCCAATACCTGTCCGGGCTGGAGAAGGGCAAGGGCGGTTGTGAACAGCGTGCCCTTGAGGAAAAAACGTCTACTTATGTGAAGAGTCATGAAAAAATGCTCCTGTCTTTTATAAAAACTTATTTTATGTAATGAGCATAGAAAACGCGGGCCTGTATGTCAAGAATATCTTGACATGACGATTGTCTTGACATGATGCAAATAAAACGTTTACTAATTATTAATTTTGTTTAGAATACATAGAATTTATTTTTATAGGAGGTGAAGATTATGAAAAAGTCCGTTGTGATTATGGTGTTGTTGAGCTTTCTGGTTTGCTTTTCATATGGCTGCGCATCAAAGGGTTACATAAAGGAGCAGACCGACCCTTTGGTAGAAAGAATCAATAAATTGGAAGCCGACAGCGCGGCGGTTAAAGCAGATGCTGAAAAGGCGAAGCGTGATGCTGAAAAGGCGAAGGGTGATGCTGCGGCAGCTTTACAGACTGCCAAAGACTGCGCCAGCAAGAGCGAAACCGACGCCCAAAGAGCAGAGGCAGCAGCAAAAAGATCTGAAGTAGCGGCAAAGAAGGCTGAAAAGGCTTTTGAGCTGCACCAGAGAAAATAGGCTGTTTCGTGGGGCCCCGGCAAGCGGAAAAACAGGGGCCCCATGAACTCATTGGGTAATATCGGTTGGTATCCCGTCTTTTTTTCTAAACACTTCACCCATTTTCTGAACATTCACCCTTCCCAGCAGACCTTTCCGTATCAGCAAATTAGCAGCATCCTGTAACGTTACTTCAGCATACGGATCGTTATGAACTTCCATATACACCCTGTTGGCCTCGACTCCCACTTTGATGGGCTGACGCACAATTGTTACCGGTGTACCTTTGGGTACAAGCATGAAAAGTATAGGGATGTCTTCAGGATAAAGTCTCAAGCAGCCATGACTGTCCCTTCGTCCTACAGCAAAAGGCCTGTTGGTGCCGTGGATGAGGATGCTTTGGTCAGACAGCCTCAAAGCATGGGTTCCCAGCGGGTTGTCAGGCCCCGGAGGAACAACCTTCGGCCGGTCGGGATTTTCCAGCTGGATTGATTTAGGAACATACCAGGCGGGATTAGCGGTTTTTTCAACTATCTTGAATACTCCAAGGGGAGTTTCGTGCCCTTCACTGCCGACGCCGACCGGAAACGTTTGCACATATTTTGAATCAGCTTGTCCAAAAAAATAATAAAGCCTGAACTCGGAAAGATTAATTACTATCCCCGTCTGAGATGCCACCGAAGGCAGTATCCAGCACGATGGAATAGTAACAGTCACTCCATCTCCCGGCACAAAAGGATCAAGGCCGGGGTTTGCTTCGATAATTGCATTGTATCCAAGATCAAACTTTCGGGCGATCTCAATAAGAGACTCTCCCTCTTTCACTGTGCAGGTACTGACGGCTCCCACCAGTTTCTGGACCGGCGATAAGACAAAAATCTTCGCATCCGCTCCGGCTGCGGGGATAATCAGGACAAGCAATAAAAATAAAAAAATTATTCTTGTGATGCATTGAAAAAAAGATTTATAAAAGCTTATCATTTTTACTTATAAGGACCTTTCTTCGTTTTATTTTTAGATACCCTTTGTAGTAATAATGTCGGAACCGGAAATTTGCAAGGGATGGAATCATTTTTTTGAGCAGATATGTATAGTATAGCATTTAAGAGCATAAGGAGCATTTTGATTATCGTTGTTGTGGCCTGGCTGTTTGTAGTTTTCCCCGGATATGGCCACGGCGTCACTATTTCGAACACTTCGGACGTTCCCCTTTACGAAAGTCCAGGCATTAAGAGGGTGATGAAGCAGATAGGTCCAAAGGCGGAGACCCGCATCAAGCCGTTCTTCGATCGCATCGGCATGCCTTACCCTCCCAGGAATCTCTGCTTAATCGTCGTGAAAGATGTTCAGGAACTGGAGATCTGGGCCGAAAACGAAGGGACCTGGAAACATATACACACCTATGATATTCTTTACGCCAGTGGTTGGTCGGGGCCGAAACTGAGACAGGGAGACCGCCAGGTTCCGGAGGGTATCTATCAAATCATTGCTCTTAATCCGGCCAGCAGGTTCCATCTATCTATGAAAATCAACTACCCCAACGATTACGATCTTCGAAGGGCTCGTGAAGACAAAAGATCGAATCTGGGCGGTGACATACATATTCACGGAAAAGACAAGTCCCATGGGTGCGTTGCCATTGGCGACACTGCCATCGAAGATCTCTTTGTACTTGTGGCCAAAACAGGCTTAAGCAACGTCAAGGTAATCATTACGCCCAAGGACATGCGTAAGTTCGGCCCCGTTCGCAATATACCTTCCCGTCCTTCCTGGCTGCCTGACTTGTATGAAACCATCAGGCAGGAGTTAATGAAGTTCAGGGACAGAAAAGGTGCAGGGCAGACTTTATCATAAATATTCGGAAACTTATCGAACCCCTATTTTGTACGCATCTTTTTAATGGTGAGCTTCATCCTGGCATCAATGAATATCCTCGGATCCATCTTTTTGAGCTTTTTTGATATCAGCGGCTTGAAGGCCATCTTGTACAGGATATCTTTCTCCAGATCGACGCCGGGGGCAATTTCGATAAGTTCCACGCCGCCGGGCGTGAGCTTGAACACTGCCCTTTCCGTCACATAGAGGATATCTTTTCCGGTATCGTTGGCGTACTCGCCGCTGAAAGTGATCTGTTCAACCTTGTCGACGAATTTGGATGCCTTTCCGTCTTCGATGATGTTCAG
>JBDKVD010000142.1:0-8102 GCA_039679325.1 Smithella sp. | reverse complement strand
AAGGGGATCAGGCAAAAAAGCTGATCCCCTTTTTCATTCCGAGTAAATGTAAAAGTGATTAGTTGTCCGGTTTCAGGTAGGGCAAGGCCAGTTGTACTTTTTTTAACGCCTGCTTTTCAATCTGCCGGGCGCGTTCCCGTGTGATCTTGTACCTGTCTCCTATTTCCTGAAGCGTTTCGGGATTGTCCGCCATAACACGGTGCTTGATAATATAACTTTCCCGTTCATTGAGATGGGCCAGCGCCCCTGCTATATCGCGTTTGACCAGGCTTGTTTCTTCGTTTTTGATCAGCGACGTTTCTTGATTGTCACCCTCGTAAGCGAGAAAATCGATATAAGAGGATTCGCCTTCATCGCCGATAAACTCATGCAAAGAAACATCGCGCGAGCCCATGCGGAGATCCATTTCGGCCACTTCGGAACCTTTAACTCCCAGCGATTCGGCAATTTCGGCAAATTCCGGATTTTTTTGGGAAAGAGTCTCCAGCTGCTTTCTCGCCTGGCTCAATTTGAAAAACAATTTTCTTTGAGCCTGCGTCGTCCCTATTTTAACAATACTCCAGGATTTGATAAGATAATTTTGGATATAGGCCCGAATCCACCAGACAGCATACGATATAAGCCGATACCCTTTGTAGGGATCGAATTTCTTTACGGCATGAATCAGACCGATATTACCTTCCTGAATCAAATCAGCCAGCTTAAAACCGTAATTGCGGTATTCGTGGGCTATTTTCACCACAAAACGCAAATTGGAAACAATTAATTTCTCTGCCGCCGCCATATCACTGTATTTTTTTAAACGCACGGCCAGCTTGAATTCTTCTTCCGGTGAAAGCAACGGAAAACGGTTTATTTCTGTTATATATAATTCAAGGGTGCCGCTTACCAATGGCAGTTTCAATTGTCACGCCTCCTTATAGCTTATATTGAGTCACGATTGAAGGCTAACTTTGTTGGTTCCATCATCGGCTTTCCCAGCACATAACCCGACCATCTGACGCTCCGACAAGGCCATGCGTAACAAACAACACGTTTTGCCGCTCCCTTCTCGCTGAATCTGAGCCTTCGAAAAGAAAGTGACTTGGTATTAACCAGTAGTTATTTTTTACCTAACAAAAATTTTCCGGTCAAGGTATTTTTAATGAAACGCCGGTTTCCCCGGCGAAGGCAACGGGAACCGGCAGGTTGAATTATTCCCGGCCTACGAAATGCAATGGAATAATTACTTTAATAAATCCACCCCCCTTGACAGGTAATGTTTTCATGTTTAATCTACTTCAAAACAAACCTGAGGCAAGTAAATGCAATCAATTAATAATATAATGATCGATCACGCGATAAAAATTGCACAGGACGTACAAGCTGATGCTCTGCTTGTTTGCATTGATGTCATAAAAGACATTGCCGCCTTACCGGAAGAAATAAAAAAGGCGGTCGGCGTAATTATAGTCGCCCGTGAGGAGGACGAGCTGCCGGAAGACGTTTGGAAACATACCAGGAAACTGGATATTCCCAATGTTAACCTTACGCGTGTCGGCACAGTCAAACTTGCAATTGCCAAGGGTATAGTATCTGGATTATTTAAAAAAGGAGATAAAATAGTCTGTTTGAGCGGTGTACCCAAATTCGGCTACGCCGACAGTATTTTTTTACTCGATGTGGGAAAAGAATTCGAAATATTAACTTCGGACTACATTAACGATATTGTCGAAAGTGTTCGTCCGGAAGTCTTCAATACTGTATTGAATATTGCCTGCGAGATAGCCGCGCAGGGCAGGGAAAGCAGAAAAGTAGGAACTATATTTGTGTTGGGAGATGAAGAAAAGGTCTTACAGCTGTCCCGACAGATGATTATTAATCCGTTTTTAGGATATACCGAGGATGAGCGCAATCTCTTAAATCCGGATTTAATGGAAACAATCAAAGAATTTTCCGCTATTGACGGGGCGTTTATCGTCAAAGAGAACGGCGCCATAATTACGGCGGGGAGACATCTCAATGCAGCCCTGGACAGCCGTGATTTTCCCGCCGGACTGGGAAGTAGACATATTGCCGCCGCCGGCATTACTAATGTGACCAAAGCAATAGCGATAGTTGTTTCCCAATCCTCCGGCAACGTCAGTGTGTTTAAAAACGGCAAAATATTTGTTACTATAGAAAAACCGGTAGAATAGAGAGGAAATGTTATGCGTTTTGATAAATTTACTTTAAAAGTACAGGAAGCTTTGCAGGAAGCTCAATCTCTTGCCGCTTCTCTCGGCCATCAGGCGATAGAACCGGAACATCTTCTTGTTTGCTTCTTACGTCAGGAAGAAGGCATTGTCGGTTCCGTCCTGAATAAACTGCATGCCCAACCTCAGCAGATTGAGCAGGAACTTACTAGTTATTTAAAAAAACAACCCAGCGTTCAAGGCGCGGGCACGGGACAGATTTATCTCGGAGGCAGACTCAATAAACTATTTGATAAAGCGCTCACCGAGGCAGCACAGCTGAAAGACGAATACGTCAGTGCCGAACATGTTTTAATTGTCATGGCGGAAGAAAAGGAAGGCCAGGCGGGGAAAATTTTAAGCAAGGCCGGCATTACCAGAGACAATATATTCAAGGTTCTGGTGGATATTCGCGGCAATCAAAGAGTGACCGACCCTAATCCGGAAGGCAAATACCAGGCTCTCGAGCGCTATGCAAAGGACTACAACGAACTGGCCCGCAAGGGTACTTTTGATCCGGTTATCGGCCGGGATGAAGAGATCCGACGCATCATGCAGGTATTGTCGCGGCGCACTAAAAATAATCCCGTGCTGATCGGCGAACCGGGCGTCGGCAAGACGGCCATTGTGGAAGGGCTGGCCCAACGGATCGTCAACGGCGACGTGCCGGAAAATCTCAAAAACAAACGGGTCGTCGGCCTGGATGTCGGCGCTTTGATCGCCGGAGCGAAATATCGCGGTGAATTTGAAGAAAGACTCAAGGCGGTTTTGAAAGAAGTCATCAGTTCGGAAGGCGAGATTATCCTCTTTATCGACGAAATTCATACCGTTGTCGGTGCGGGTGCGGCCGAAGGATCGATGGACGCCTCCAACATGCTCAAACCGGCTTTGGCGCGGGGTGAATTGCGTTGCGTCGGTGCAACAACACTCAATGAATATCGCAAATACATTGAAAAAGATGCCGCTCTGGAGCGGCGCTTCCAGCCGGTTCTGGTCACTGAACCGACGGTGGAAGATACAATTGCTATCCTGCGGGGGTTGAAAGAGCGCTACGAAGTGCATCATGGCGTGCGAATCAAGGATTCCGCCATCATTGCCGCCGCCACCCTTTCTCATCGTTATATTTCCGACCGGTTTTTACCGGACAAGGCGGTTGATTTAATCGATGAGGCAGCGTCACGCCTGAGAATCGAACTGGACAGCATGCCGTCGGAAATCGACGCCATCGACCGGAAAATCATTCAACTGGAAATTGAACGGCAATCGCTGAAAAACGATACCGATGAGCCCGCTACGGAAAGACGGGAAAAAATTGAAAAGGAACTGGCCGAACTTCGCTCCAGCATGGATCAGATGAAAATGCACTGGACGGCGGAAAAAGATATTATTAAGAAGATTCAGCAGACTAAAAGCCGGATGGAAGCATTGAAAACCGAGGAAATGAACGCTCAGCGCGAAGGTAATCTGGCGCGGGCCGCCGAAATCCGTTACGGTCAGTTGGTGGCGCTGAACAAAGAATTGGAAGCTGATCAGGCCAATCTGGCGGAAACTCAGAAGAACAATCAGATGCTTAAAGAGGAAGTGGATGCCGATGACGTGGGGGAAGTCATTTCCAAGTGGACGGGCATTCCTCTTTCACGCATGATGGAAAGTGACGTGCAAAAACTCATCCACATGGATGAGCGTCTCAAAATGCGCGTGATCGGCCAGGATGAAGGCATCCAGGCGGTGTCCGCCGCGCTACGCCGGGCACGCTCAGGCTTACAGGATCCGAATCGCCCCATCGGTTCGTTTATTTTTCTTGGTCCCACAGGCGTTGGCAAGACCGAACTGGCCCGGGCGCTGGCGGAATTCATGTTTGATAATGAACAGGCAATGGTGCGCATTGACATGTCGGAATATATGGAAAAACATGCCGTCGCCAGATTAATCGGCGCTCCGCCCGGTTATGTCGGCTACGAGGAAGGCGGACATTTAACTGAAGCTGTCCGGCGCAAGCCCTATTGCGTGCTGCTTTTTGATGAAATCGAGAAAGCTCATCCCGATGTTTTTAATATCCTGCTGCAGATACTTGATGACGGCCGGCTTACCGACGGCCATGGACGCACAGTTGATTTTAAAAATACTGTCGTGATTATGACTTCCAACGTGGGCGGACAATGGATCCAGGACGCCGATCTGAGTGATGAAGAAAAGCATGCAAGGACTTTGGAAGCGCTCCGCGCCACTTTTAAACCGGAATTTTTAAACCGGGTTGACGATATCATCAATTTCCGGGCGTTAACACTGGAAGACATTAATAGAATCGTTGACATTCAACTGGCTTTAATAGGAAAAAGGCTTAAAGATCGAAAGCTTACTCTTGAATTGACAACAAAGGCCAAAAAATATATAGCAGGTGTCGGCTACAGTCCGGTATACGGCGCCCGACCGCTCAAACGTTCATTACAAAAACTGATATTGGATCCGTTGGCGCTGGAGATTCTGGCCGGCAAGTATGCCGAAGGCGATCATATCAAAGTAGATTTGTCGCCGGACGGAGCAATAACATTTAAAAAACAAGGATAAGCAATAAGGAGTAAAAAGTTAACCATGGCTAATTCTATAAAAACAGTGCTTTTGCTCGGGGCATTAACAGGGCTGTTGATGTTCATCGGCGGCCTGATCGGTGGACGGGGAGGTGTTTATATCGCCTTTATTTTCGCCGTGATCATGAACTTCGGCAGCTACTGGTTTTCCGACAAGATAGTACTGAGAATGTACAGAGCGCAGGAAGTATCGGAAAGTTCGGCGCCCGGTCTTTACAGCATCGTGCGTAACCTGTCACTGAAAGCCAATTTGCCCATGCCGCGGGTTTTCATCATTCCCGAGGAGACACCCAATGCCTTCGCTACCGGCCGCAACGAAAAACATGCGGTAGTCGCCGTAACCGAAGGCATAATGCGGATTTTAAATAAAGAAGAACTGGAAGGCGTTATCGCTCATGAACTCAGCCACATTAAACATAAGGATATGCTGATCGGCTCCATCGCCGCAACAATTGCCGGAGCGATAAGCATGCTAGCCTCCATGGCTCAATGGGCGGCCATTTTCGGCGGCGGCAGCAGTAGCAGCGACGATGATGATCATGGTGGAATCATCGGCCTTATTGCCATGGCTATCATCGCGCCGATTGCCGCAACCGTCATTCAGATGACCATATCCCGTTCGCGGGAATACCTGGCTGACGCCGGCGCCGCCGGAATCACGAAAAATCCTTATGGACTGGCCGCCGCTTTGGAGAAACTGACCAGGGCTTCACAAATTGCTCCACTGGACGCCAATCCGTCCACGGCTCATATGTTTATCGTCAATCCACTTTCGGGGAAAGCGTTTATGAATCTTTTCAGTACACATCCTCCCCTGGAAGAAAGAATTGCCCGTTTGCGAAGTATGAAACCCTATTAATTGTCTTCTGAAGGAGATATTTATATGGCAGATGAAAACTTTAACTATCCACCCATCAATTTTACTAATTTCGTTTTATCACTGCACACCTCCGCCCTTTTCCATTTCGGTGACATCCCTGATCCGACATCCGGCAAAGCGCAAAAGGACTTAGTTGCCGTCAAACAAACAATAGATATGCTCGACATGATTAACGAAAAAACAAAAGGAAATCTTAATGAGCAGGAAAATAATTTATTGCAGGGAGTCCTGTATGAACTAAAAATGCGCTACGTCAAAGAAAATGGTTGAAATGCTCAAGAAGCTGGCTCCGGCAAAGATAAATCTATTCTTGCGGGTTTTGGGAAAACGTCCGGATGGTTATCATGATATTTTTTCCCTCATGCAAAAAATAACACTTTTCGACGAACTAACCTTTTTGCCCCGCTCCGAGGGTATCGTTCTTAAATGTCCGAACAGCAATCTGCCGATATCGAAAGACAACCTGGTTTTTCGTGCGGCGGAATCCGTTTTTTCCTATGCAGGCTATTCTTCAGGCATAGAAATAACCTTAACAAAAAACATACCGGTAGCTGCAGGTCTCGGCGGGGGAAGCTCCGATGCCGCTACAACTCTGTTGGCTTTAAATGAAATGTGCCAATTGGGGTTGACAAAAGCGGAGCTGATGAAATTAGGGGCAAAGCTGGGCGCAGATGTTCCATTCTTTATTTTCGGCGACAGTGCTTTCGCCTCTGGTATCGGTGATCAGTTAACCGTCTGGGAAAATCCATTAAAACTCAATATTGTTCTGATTAATCCTTTTTTCCCCCTTTCAACAAAATTGGTTTACGAAAGCCTCAATTTAAGATTGACAAAGGGACAAATTAATTATAGCATTCCGCGGATTTCAGCACTGAGCGATATTACTCGGGAAATCCACAATGATTTAGAAACTGCATCTTTAAAAATGCATCCGGGATTGGCAGAATTAAAGCAGCTATTGCTTCGGCATGGAGCTTTGAGTGCAATGATGTCTGGTAGCGGCCCTACGGTTTTCGGCATTTTTACGGACGAAAATAAGGCAAAAAAAACTGCGGAAGCCATAAAAAAAGAAGTTCCCCGTCAATTTCATGTTTTTTTTGTCCAATCGTTGTAATTACGATAACTTCCGCCCAAATGGACATTGGTTGTTTAATAAACTTGGTGGGGCGTCGTCAAGCGGTAAGACACAAGATTTTGGTTCTTGCACTCGGAGGTTCGAATCCTCCCGCCCCAGCCACACCATACGGGGGAAAGGTTTTAAATGTTAGAAAGAATTAGAATATTTTCCGGCAATGCGAATATTCCTCTCGCTAAAAAGATTTGTGATAATTTGGGAATAGCATTAGGCAAAGCTAATGTATCGACATTCAGTGACGGAGAGACTCGCGTCGAGATAAATGAAAACGTACGCGGCATGGATGTTTTCATTATTCAATCGACATGCTCGCCCGTCAATGTTACCTGCATGGAACTCCTGATTATGATCGATGCATTGAAGCGAGCTTCCGCCGACCGTATCACAACGGTCATTCCTTATTATGGATATTCCCGCCAGGACAGGAAAGTAGCCCCACGCGCCCCTATCTCGGCAAAATTACTTGCCGATCTTATTACAACCGCAGGCGCCAACCGCGTCCTTTCTATTGACCTCCATGCGGGACAAATTCAAGGTTTTTTTAATATCCCCGTTGACAACCTTTTCGCCACACCTGTTTTACTCGAATACATGAAGAAGAAATACATGAACAATACAGTGGTTGTTTCGCCCGATACCGGAGGCGTGGAACGCGCCCGGGCTTTCGGCAAAAGACTTGGAGCGTCTCTGGCAATCATCGACAAAAGACGTGAGGGCCCCAATGAAGCACAGGTAATGAACATTATTGGTAATATTGAAGGAAAAAGCGTCATCCTTATTGACGATATGATAGACACGGCGGGAACTGTTGTACAGGGTGCCAATGCCCTGAAAAACGCCGGCGCTCTGGAAGTATCCGTTTGCTGTACGCATCCGGTTTTATCGGGTCCGGCATTGGAACGTATTGAAGGCTCCGACATTAAAGAGGTTGTTGTAACAGATACAATCCCGCTTTCCGAGCGGGCTCAAAAATGCTCAAAAATTAAGGTATTATCGGTGTCCGGACTTCTAAGTGAAGCTGTGCGCCGTATTTATTATAATGATTCTGTAAGCTCATTATTTATTTAGGAGGAGTAAATGGAGGCAATTGATTTAGCGGCTCAAGTCCGTAAAGAATGCAAGAAAGGACCAGCGCGCCGTTTTCGGCAAAAGGGACTTGTCCCTGCTATTTTTTACGGTCGAGCTGTTGATAATATTTTGTTGACGGTAAAAAGCGACGAGTTGGCCAAACTGTACAAAGACAGGAAAGAACATGGCTTTATCAAACTGATTATTGATGACGGCAA
>JBDKVD010000141.1:0-8511 GCA_039679325.1 Smithella sp. | reverse complement strand
AGGCGGCAAAGAGCTGCTCAATCCATTGGACATGATTCTCCTCCTGAGGGATGACCATCATGTAAGGCATGTAGGCATTGAATTTTTCCTGATCCGTCTGATACTGGGCCAAAGATTCTTTTTCCAGTGTCAAAATTTCTCTCAGTTTCTGAACCCATTCCGCGTTCTTTGGTGCCGGTAATTTTGCCGGTATATCAATCCATTCTCCCATCATGCCGGGACCCATGCCATAACCATAACCCCCTCTGCCGGGCTGACTCTGCACCGTAGTAGCACTCATGACAAATGCCATAGCCAGTGCCAATGAAATAACAAAAATGGGTTTTTTCATACGTTCCTCCTCTAATCGTTGATGTTGGTTTAAAGGTTAATAAGGTAATTACCACCCTCTCTTAAACGAATATTATGGACATTTCAGGACAAAATAAAATTCCCGGTATATTTGTGCATTTGCCCTCAACGGAATACCAAGTGCAAATAGCCTGCCAATAGCCATAAGAAAATCAGACACTTAGGTTTATGTTTGAATAACGGGTTGTTAGATTAACAGGAGAGAACAATATGAAAGTGTGAAAAGGCGCTTTTAGCCTCAACATTTGATGGAACCTCAACATATCGAGGCAGGCTTTGAGGGAAATCAGCCAGCTTGAAGTTCGCCCGTAGATGAACAGCACCAGAACTTATGCCATCCCTTTCGAGTCCGGCCTCATTATCCCGAGCTTATGCATTCTAGCTCTCAAGGTGCTCGGGTGGAGTCCCAGGATCGTCGCCGCCCCGTCCTTTCCTTCGATGCGCCAGCTGGTTTCCGAAATAGTTTTGAGGATTTGGTTTCGCTCCATCTCCTCTAAAGTTTTTACGGTGGATGCCAGGGTGGGGGATGCAATCTCCAGTTTATCCGCCAGTTGCAAGCTTGTCCCGTGACACAGGATAATTGCCCGTTCAATGACGCTTTCGAGCTCCCGTACGTTTCCGGGCCACGGGTAATTCTGCAGCGCCTCCATCGTCTCCTTCGGGATCGATGTGATCGATTTTCCCATTTCCCGGGCATATCGCTCTACGAAAGCTGTAACCAGAATCGGGATATCTTCCACCCTCTGCCGCAGTGGAGGCACCGTGATCGGAAAGACATTGAGCCGATAGTAAAGATCCTGCCGGAACCGGCCTTTGCGGACCTCTTCCTCCAGGTCTCTATTCGTTGTTGCCAAGATCCGCGTGTCGACTTTGATGGTGCGGCTCGATCCCAGGCGTTCAAACTCATTATGCTGGATTGCTCTCAGCAGCTTTGCCTGCATCTCGAGGGGCAGTTCCCCGATCTCATCAAGGCAAAGGGTGGAGCCGTTGGCAATCTCGAACCGGCCTATCTGCCGGGTATCGGCGCCGGTAAAGGCACCCTTTTCCCGGCCGAAGAGTTCACTTTCGATTAAATTGGCCGGCAGAGCGGCGCAGTTGACGGTGAACAGAGGCCGATCCTTGCGGGGACTCATATTGTGGATTGCCTCGGCAATCAGCTCTTTTCCCGTACCGGTTTCACCCAGGATGAGGACTGTTGTGTTCGTCGGAGCGACTTGCTCTGCCCGGTAAAGAACATATTCAAGGCCATCGCTTTTCCCGAGAATATTCTTGAAACGATGTCTCATTTTAATCTCTTGGCGGAAATAAATATTCTCGGCCTCGAGTTGATTTTTCATGACTTTGATTTTTGCCAGAGCCGTCCGCAGTTCGAGTGTCCGCTCATCTACGCGTTGTTCCAGTTCGTCGTGAGCTTTTTGCAGTGCCTCTGCCGCCAGTTTCCGGTCGGTAATATCGCGGATATTACACTGGATCACTTTATGAGAATTAACCCTGTAGACATTACTGATAAATTCCACCGCGATGGGCCGTCCATCTTTCGTTTCCAGCGGTAAGTCTTCATAGCGGACATATCCATTGGCCTGGAGTTCAAAAAAGACATCCTGGGTTGCCCCGATATTTTTAAAGGCGCCAATATCCCAGAGTTTCTTCCCTAAAAAGTCCTCGTGCGAATAGCCCAGCATTTCCATCAGAAACGGGTTTACATCCGATATCTGTCCTGTGTCTGCATCAAGGATTAATATTCCGTCCCGGGATGTTTCAAAGAGACGGCGGTAGCGCGTTTCAGAAATATGTAACGCTTCCTCCGCATGTTTGCGTCGGGTAATGTCTCTTCCCACGGCAAGATTCCCGATGATATTTCCATCGGCATCCCTGATGGCCTTATTACTCCATAAAATCCAGACGCATTCCCCGTTTTTTCGTATATTTTCATTAATGACTTCTTCGAAGGCATCCGGATTTCTGAGGATATTATCCGCCATCTCCACGAGATTCTTTCCGCTGCTCGAAACCTGCGGAATAAGGATTTTTATGTCCTTTCCCAGTATCTCGTCCGGGGCATACCCGAAGAACTTCTGTGCGAACTCATTGAAAAAAGTAATCGTTCCTTTTTGATCCATTCTGATGATGATGCTGTTCGCATTCGTGACAAGTTCCTTGTACCTCTCCTTACTTTCCAGAAGCGCCGCTGCCGACTTTTTCATCTCGGTGATGTCCACCAGCGTAACGACACATCCGGCAATCTTTTTTAGTTGGTCAAACAGGGGGCGTGCACTGAGCAACAGCTCAAACACTTTGCCGTCGTCTCTGAGAAAGCTGACCTCAACGCTGATAACAATCTCACCCTGCAAAGGTGTGGCAATGGAAAATCGGGGCGAAGGGGCGTCCTCCCGGCTGACCGCAAGAGAAAATATGTCATCAAAGTAGTGGCACAGCAGGTTTGTGCCGCAAAGCTCATGGGCCATCCGACTGGCCCGGGTAATCTGCCCCTTCTCATCACAGACAATGATCACTTCCGTTGCCTGATCAAGAATGGAGCGGGAAAGTTTTTCGGCTTGGAGAATCTCTTCGTTTCGTTTCTGTTCGGTTAAATCCGTTACAACCATGCTGACGGACGGCGTGTCGTCCAGTTCCAGGGAACTGCAGGACAAATACACGGGGATATGCGTTTCGTCTTTCGCGCAAAGAGAAAGCTCACCTTTCCCCGTATCCTGGAGGATTCCCTCAAACAGCTTTTTGTCGGCAGGCAAGATGACGTCATAGATCGATAAGTTGATTACCTGGGCAGGACGCATTTTAATCAATTGGGCAAACCTGTTGTTGCAATACAGGATATTGCCGTCGGTAGTCATGGTGACGGCGCCTTCCTGCATTGTTTCCAGAAGGATGCGGTAGGGATATTCGGCGCCCTTCAAGGTAAAAACCTGTTCGCCTTCGGGCCCCGCAACAACCAGGGCATCCACTTCACCATGATGAATAGCTTGCAGCGTTTCTTCGGCCTCTTCCAGACGTCTCCGCAGATCGTCATTCTCGGCCAGGAGTTGCTCTCTGGTCATGTGCTCCTTTTTCATCTCGCCACCTATTCCCATTTAAGAGTTGCGGATAAAGTGTTACTGCTTCTCATGCCTCAAATCCATGCCGAAGAGAATCTTTTCCGTATTCGATAGATCGCCTATAAAACTTCGCAGGGGGAGGGGGAGTTTTTTGATGAGCGTCGGGGCGGCAACGATCTGTTCCCCCTGGGCGAGGGCAGGGTGCTTATAGATATCAATCACCTCAAGATCGTAACGTCCTTTAAGATGCTCTTCACAAAATTTTTTGATGTTTTTGATGGCCCGCTGCGACCTCGGTGTTAAACCGGTGACATACAGGCGCAGGACATACTTCTCTTTGCTCTCGTCTTTAAGGGGTTGTTCCAATATCGCTGTCGTTATTTCAGGTTTCACGTCCTTGCCTTTCTTCATAGCAAAACTGGCCTATATCTTAGCGTTCCAGCGATTATTCCCTATTGTGCCCGCTCTTTCAGATTAAGTCCCACCAAAACGCGCTCGGTGTTGGAGAGATCCCCGATAATTTTCTTGATCGGCTCGGGAAGTTTCCTCACCAGGGTCGGGATGGCCAAAATCTGGTCACCTTTGGCCAACTGAGGATTCTTCATGAGGTCGATCACTTCGATGTGAAATTTGCCTTTGAGGTGTTCTTCGCAGAACTTCTTGAGATTGGCCAGGGCCAATATTGATTTCGGCGTTTGCCCGGCGATGTAAAGCCGCAATTCCCAAGTCTCTTCCGCGGGGCCTTTTGTATTTCTTTTGGCTGGTTTCTCCGGTTTCGTTTTCATTTAATAACTCCCCTGGCGGAGTTGTTGTCTGCTTTGCGCATTTGGACGATGGCGTTGTGTTCCTCGGCAATGTTTTTCTGCCGTTCTTCTTCTTGTTCACTTATCTTTTTCATCTCAGCACTTCCGGCCTCAAGTTCCGCATGTAAAGCGGCAATTTGTGCCTCCAGCGCTTTTTGCCGGTAATCCAGGTTGATCTTTCTCAAGGCAATTTCCTGCTGATGGGCAAGTTCCGTCCCTTTCTCCCGGGCTTCCTGGGCCAGGCGCGCCGACCCTGTTAGAACGCCTGACGGGCCGATATAGACATCGAGGAGGTCAATCCCGTGGTCCGTCAACAGGAACTCGCGAATCTGGTTCGAGTGGGACATGCCGCGAGACTTGAGAATATATAATCCGCGGTTTCGCTCCCCGCCGACCTCAATGCCCCGCAGCAGAAGCCATGTATCAGCCAGAGAAGAGACATCTACCCCTGATTGTTCGAGGTCACTACCGGACGAAGTCAGGGTGGTAAACATGGTGGTGATTTGATTCATCTTGAGAAAATCAATCAAGCGGGTCAGCATCGATTTGACGTCCAGTGGATCTCCTGAGGAGATGAAATTGGTTATCGGGTCCACAACCACAACGGACGGTTGAAATTCACTGATTGCCCTGTGTATCGTCATGAGGTGGTTTTCCAGCCCGTAAACTGAAGGCCGCTCGGCATGGAACCGGAGAAGCCCTTTCTTCACCCAGGGTTCAAGGTCTATCCCGATGGAGCGCATGTTGCGGACAATCTGCGCTTCCGATTCTTCAAAGGCAAAGAAGCTGCATCGCTCCCCGCGCCGGCAGGCTGCATCGATAAAGGAAATCGTGACACTGGTCTTTCCTGTTCCCGCCGTGCCGGAGAGAAGTATGCTGCCTCCTTTGAAATATCCTTTTCCTCCGAACATGGTATCCAGGCGCGGAATGCCGGTCGATATCCTCTGGGTTGTGACCGGGTGATTGAGTCCGATGGAGGTAATCGGCAGCACGGAAATTCCCTGAGCTTCAATCAGGAAGGGGTATTCATTCGTGCCGTGGGTGGAACCCCTGTATTTGACAACCCGCATGCGGCGGGTGGAAAGCTGGTTGTTCACGCGGTGATCGAGGAAGATGACACAGTCGGAGACATATTCTTCCAGGCCCTGACGGGTAAACGTATTTTCTCCCTTTTCACCTGTAATGATGGTCGTCATTCCCTTGTCTTTGAGCCACCGGAAGAGGCGCCTGAGTTCGGCCCGCAGAATCAGGGGGTTGGGTAATCCTGCGAAGAGTGATTCGATAGTGTCGAGGACGACCCGCTTGGCCCCGATCGAATTGATCGCGTATTCCAGGCGAATGAAGAGGCCTTCGAGATCATATTCACCGGTCTCCTCGATTTCGCTGCGTTCTACCCGGACGTAGTCCAGCAAAAGACGTTTGGATGCGACAAGACTCTCCAGATCAAATCCGAGAGTGGCCACATTTTCGGTCAGTTCTTTGGCGGTTTCCTCAAAAGACATGAAAACCCCCGGTTCATTATGCTGGGTAGCCCCCCGGACAAGAAACTCCATGGCAAAGAGAGTTTTACCGCACCCGGCAGCGCCGCAGACCAGTGTCGGGCGGCCTTGGGGCAAGCCTCCGCCGATGACCTCATCCAAACCCTCTATTCCCGTCGGCGTTTTTAACAAACCAATGCAGCGTGATTTAGCTTTTTCCTTAGCCATGAACCATTCCCATTTCTATTAAATTGAATAACAGTTAGTTACGTCTATAGTTCCAAGGCCATACGAATCGGTTGGGGATTCACGTTAGAAACTTTCGTCAGTTCGGAGATAGTCAAATTATAAACGCTTTTATATTATTTATTTATAACCAATCCAAGAATTGGTATAAAGTGTAGCAATTGCTTTCTGTTGTGACTTTAGATTAATTATAGCAGATTGTAAATATAGATTTAGTTGCTGTTTAATAGGTAGAAAATATACCTATTATTTAAAGAAACATAGACAGGACTGGATGTTTGAGGTTCTGTTCAGTCCGATTGACGTTCACAGCGGCCTTAATCTTCGCATGACGAGCTTTCTGGTCTCTTCAGCCACAAGCAGGAAGAGGGCGAAGGGGATGATCATGAGCCAGGTGGCAGGCGGAATCGGGGCTGTGGAGAAGACTTTGTTTCCCAGGGGATGGTAGATGATGAAGAGTTGGAGGGCAAGCTCGACTGCAATGCCGGCGAAGATGAGCTTGTTCGTGAAGAAACTGGTCGTAAACAGTGACTCCCGTGAGGAACGGCAGGCGAAGACATTCGCTATCTGGACGACAACGATCGCCGTCAGGCAGGCCGTGGTCGCCTGCATGTAAAGGAGGTCCGAAGCAGGGAGCAGGGTCCCCCATGTCCACCCTCCGGCGCCCAACACCCAGAAGAACCCGAACATGCAGGCAGCGGCCTCGATCGGGCCGAGAAACAGATAGGCCCGGGCCAGGAGCGGGAAGTCCAGCAAACGCTCGTTCACTTTTCGCGGCGGCTGTTGCATGACGCCGGGCGTGGGCTTTTCGGTGCCCAGGGCGAGGGCGGGAAGCATGTCGGTGCCCAGATCGACCAGCAGGATCTGAAGGATCGTGAGCGGAAGCGGGATATTGAACAGGATATAGCAGAGGTAAGGCACTGCCTCGGGGATGTTCGACGCGAAGATATAAGTGAGAAACTTTTTGATGTTTTCGTAAACTGTTCGTCCCTCCTCCACGGCATTTACAATCGTGGCGAAGTTATCGTCAAGCAGGACCATATTCGAGGCTTCTTTGGCCACATCGGTGCCTGCAAGGCCCATGGAAATGCCGATGTCCGCCTTCTTAAGCGCAGGCGCGTCATTGACGCCGTCGCCGGTCACCGCGACCACTTCCCCTTTATCCTTCAGGAGCGAAACAATCCGTATCTTATGTTTGGGCGTCATGCGGCTGAAGATCATCTCCCTGCTCGCCAGTTTCTCCATCAGCTCCTGATCGGTTATCAGGTCTAATGCGGGGCCTTCGATGATCACCGGATCTCCCTGTACCAGCCCAATCTGCCTGGCAATGGCCAGGGCTGTCCTGCTCCCGTCGCCGGTGATCATGATGATGCGGATTCCCGCGCCATGACATTTTTTGATGGCCTCGGGCACTTCGGGCCGCGGCGGATCCTGGAGTCCGATAAGTCCGAGAAACGTCATGTCCTTTTCAATCTCGCTTGCGATAACCCCCTCACCACCGGCATTCACCTTCACGGGGGAAGAGGAAGAGGGGGTGGAAAGATTTTTGGATGCAAAGGCCAGCACCCGTAAGCCCATGTCCATGAGCCCTTGAGCTGCATGAATAATGCCCTCCCGGTTTATATCCTCAAGCGGTTTTCGCTCTCCATCAATCATGATTTGACTGCACAGGGGAAGTATCTGCTCCTCGGCGCCCTTGGAAAAAGCCGTTATGCCGTCCTCCCGCTCGCTGCCGATCGTCATCATTTTCCGGTCGGAGTCAAAAGGGATCTCGAAGACCCGCTTTGCCGGAATGTCGCCAATTGCCTCACGCGCAGCCTTGAGGAGCGCTGTTTCCGTGGGATCGCCGCGGAACTGGTCGTCGACGAAGCGCGCGTTATTGCAGAGGGCGGCTGTTGTGAACAGGAGACGGGTCGTTTCACCGGTCTTGGTGGCGCCGGGTTCGCTGATCTTTCCGTCGGCCCATACGTTTGCCACCACCATCTTGTTCTGGGTGAGTGTGCCGGTCTTGTCGGTGCAAATCACCGTCACCGAACCAAGGGTCTCGACGGCGGGGAGTGTCTTCATCAGCGCTTTTCGTTTCGCCATGCGCTGGCTCCCCATGGCGAGCGCGAGCGTGACAGTCGGGAGCATGCCTTCGGGGATGAGTGCGACAGTGATACCAATGGCGAAAATAAAATTCGCCCAGAAGGTTCTCCCGATGGCAAAACCGAGAACAAAGAAGACTACACCGACCACGGCGGCAATGACTGCGACGATCCTTGTCGCCTTCACGATCTCTTTCTGGAGTGGGGAGAGACCCGGCGTCACTGTTTCCGTCAGCAGAGCGATTCTCCCGAACTCCGTGTGCATCCCCGTTGCAAAGACAATCCCGACGCCGTTCCCGCTCACAATAGTCGTACCGGCAAAGGCGATATTCGGACTGTTAATGAGATCGCCCGGACAGGGTTCGATGCTCCGGATCAGCGGTTCGGCTTCGCCGGTAAGAGCGGCATTATTGACCTTCAGCGTACTTGACTCGATCAGCCGGAGATCGGCGGGGACCTTGTCTCCCTCGTCAAGCCTGAGGAGATCGCCGGG
>JBDKVD010000140.1:0-2621 GCA_039679325.1 Smithella sp. | reverse complement strand
CTTCAGCCTATTTAATTATTCCGATCCACCATCTCCCAGTAATCCTTGCTGTCATCGACCTTTTTGAGAAATTCACTGATTTTTTCCTCGGGCCGGCCGAATTTGGATTCCACCCTTTTTTCCAATGCATCCCAGAGCATCATCAACTCCAGGTTGGTTTGACATATTTCTTCACAAGCCTTGCAATGCATGCACATAAATACATTTTCAGCTTCTTCTTTGGTAATGGGCCTGCCGTCAATGATTTTTTTAGCCAGGGCAATTTTACCTTTTGCCGTGACTTCTTCATTTTTCGTAACAAGGTAGGCGGGACAAACTGCAATACAGTTTCCACACTTGGCGCAGGCGTGAGTAGTCAACTCAAAATCAAGACTATCAACTTTCTGATCCTTCCCCAAAAGCAGCGTTGCAATTCTCCCCACAATTGGTGACAGTAAAATCAACAAATTGATGGAAAAACTGAAAATTGCCGGTTTAAAAATGGCTGCCGGAATATTACAGAATTTTGATTGAATGGAAAAAAACTTGCCCGGATTCATGATGTTATTCGGATCAACCTTGGCTTTGTAAGCAAGCAGGTCTCGCTTCTTTTCGGCGTTGTATAAATGATTTATAAAGGCGGCATTCCAGATACCCAGGCCGTAAGGTTCGGCGCCCAGGGAAACGGCCGTCTTGGTAAGCATCATCTGTAGCGGCAAGTCAATGTAATACCTCTTGTTCCTGGAATCGCACAGAAAATTGGTCATGATGAGGGCTGTCTTTTCATCAAGAATGTAAGAATCGATAAATATTTCCACACCAAAATTTGCACCCAGTTTTTTTGCCTTCTTAATAAAACCGGCAGCCGCGGTTATGGGAATGATGCTTTCACTGGCCAGAATTGTCGGGCCCAGGCGCTTTGTTTTCATACCAAACAGACGCTCATTCCATAAATAACTGGCCACATAGCGGGGCGCCTCATCCGGATTACCGGTCCGGGCAACAGCCTGTAAAAACTTTTCATCGTCCTCAAGACTGCTGTACTCCACGAGGACGCCGGCACTCTTTTTAAAAACCTGGGAATGCATGAGTTCATTGATATTGTTTAAGTGATTCTCATCTAAAAAACGGATGACATTTGGTTTAATAACTTCGGCATCTTTGCTTTTGACGAATTTTTCAATGAATTCAAAAGCAGCGTCGTCGCAGGGAAAATAAAACAAATGCGGATAGGAGGCCGGAGGAACGTCGCGTAATTTGAGATTTACCTCAACAATGATTCCAAACTCTCCTTCGGTGGATACAAAGTACATGAAATCAGGATCAGTAGGTGTAATTTTTCTGGATTCACCAGATGGTGTGACAACAGTCATAGACACAATATGTTGAATGACGTGGCCATAGCGAAAACTGTTGATACCATAGCCGCCCGTAGCGATCCAACCGGCGACGGTGGAAAATTTACTCGAAGGATAGGTCATCAGACATAAGCCCTCTTTTTTAGCAACAATGTCAATGTCGCTCCACCTTGCTCCTGCTTCCACCGTTATCGTCTTTTGCGCCTTATTCAAATACAGGATTTTTCTAAAAGGAGATAAATCAATGACAATACCCGCGCTGGTCGGGATGACGCCGCCAAATCCCCAGGATGCTGCGCCTCTCGGTATAACCGGTACTTTTTTCTCATTGGCAAATGCCAGAACTTGCTTGATCTCATCTACGCTTTTAGGTTGGACGACAAAATCCGGTTGTATTTCAAAAAATGTTTTAGACATGATTGTAGGAACATCGCCTATATCATGGCTGTATATTTCTTTTTCTTCGTCCTTAGCGATAATTTTTATATCGCCTGCAATTTTTCTGAATTCTTCCGCCAGTTTCATTTTTGTTTGTCTCTTCCGTAACTTTAGTAATTATGATTAGCAAAAACGCCGTATATAAATTGCGGCAGTTAGTTCAGAGCAAAATAGATGCCAACGACCGATTCAAAATAAAGCAAGACGACGGCTAAAGCCCCTCTTCATCATGACCGGCAAAGCGAAGAAATCTTTAAAGACATGAATATTACAGAAATTGCCGCGCTGTTTTACTCCTTACAAAGCAGATAAATACTTCCGCAAAGGTTGCTAAATAGCGCATGAATACTGAACAACAAAGTGAATTGTTTTAAATAAAATCAAATTCTATAAGAGAGACTGAAAATCGTTACAACGATAATATTACAAATTTGTACTTTGTTGCTATAGGTAACACAAAATTGTTCCATTTGAAATGTTCGCTGATCTTACCAAAAGAGAACCGATTAGTCAACAATAGGGAATTTGGTAAATTTAATCACTACAAATTAGAATATCACTGAAATATCATTAATATTAAAGTGGACTAACAAACACAAATTGTTGTAATGTTGACACAAACCACATGATGGCATATTTTTCGCACTATACGGGTTAGCTAGGCTAACGTTACGGGTATGTACCTGGAAAACATGTTGGAAAATATATTATTGGAATAATAGAATAATTGTTTCGATAGACAAATGGAGGAATTATGAAAAAAGCGAAACCAGTCACGGCGGCGGAACGAAAATATGTAATTGAGAAAGAAAAATTCGTTCCCGTTTCCGAATATTACGGGGAGGA
>JBDKVD010000139.1:0-7051 GCA_039679325.1 Smithella sp. | reverse complement strand
ATTGATGCACTTGAAAATCATTTGGAGACAGCGTTACGCAATATGGAAAATAACCCAGATCGCGTCTATTCAATCGTGGCTTGGCCTTGGATTATTAATGCACTGTAGATTTAGAAATGGAATTAAATATAATGACCAATCATGGTGAGCTTGTCGAACCACGCCTCGTCGCCTCCTTCTAGCCGTCGTGGTATCATCATTTATTTAGAAATGGAATTATTGATTGAGCCGTACTTTTATTTGTTCGGCTATCATTTCAACCTGCTCACTGAAAAGCGATTCCAGAGAAATGGATTCCAGACATTCATCATGCCAGGGAAGATTGTATTCGTTAACAAGGTTCCGAATATCCTGGTAACGATAACCCAACACCTTTGTCTTCTCCCTGAGCGGCAATGCTTCGTTGTAGAGAATATGAATCAAAAGCAGGTTACTTACTGCATTGTTTTCGCCTAAAAGAGGAATGATAACAAGAGGCACTCCGTCGGATTTTCCTCGTCCGACATAAGCGTGACCGGAACTGACAATCATTTTTTTCGTGCCCATCAGTGTGGCGGGCTGGTCGGCGCGTGACTTCATGTTCAGAGCCACACCGCCTTTGGCTTTGATGGCGATTGTCGAATTTTCCATTGGATTTCCCTGTTCGTCGAGCCCGCTTACATCATAAACGGTATAGCCCTGTACGCCGGCAATGGCCGGCTGGATGCGATTAATCGTCATGATATTGCGATATGATAAATTTTTCACAGAGAAATTAAGTGATTCCAATAAATTAAAAATAATGCCCTCGAGTTTTTTCTCCTTCCGGCTGGTGCCCACCGTAACCGTTTTAGCTTGATGACGAATAGCGTCTATCGGACGGGTGAGTTCGTCAATGGCTGTCCCCAACGTTAAATCCAGCAGATCAAAAGGAGAAATAAAGTCTCCTTCACTCTTAAATTCCTGGCGAATGTCCTGCAGCGGCAGTTTGCCCACCACATATTTTAACAAGAGCGGCAGATCGGCGATTGTCCTGGCCCCCATCAAACCGAACGCCCCGCTCAGACGGCGAGCATTGAACTGTACATAAAATTCATTGATGATCCGGTGAAAAGAGGTATCGGCAATCATATCAAAAACGGATAATTTCTTTTTTATCCTTTGCGTCAATTCCACCGCCAGACGACCGCGGAATTCACGAAAGATTTGCGCCTCTTCATCAATGGCGCGCGCCGCATAATAACCCCATAAATGGCCGGCCATGGTATTGAGAATAACCGGCAGGGGCGCAGGCGCAACAGGTATGGGAATGACGGCGTCGGCTATTTGATTGAAACGTGTCTCGCCTTCATCGGCAAAAACAATCACGGAGGCTTTATGGGCTTTAAAAATCGCCACATCTTTAACGACATCTTCCACAACAGTTGCCGGATTGCCGGCGGCGCAGACGAGGATTAAAGGTTCGGAAGACAAATCGATATGCTTTTTATTTTCGACAATGTCGGATGAAATGGTTTTATAACAAAGTTCGCTGAGCTTTATGCGCACTTCATCAGCCGCCGCCTTATTGGGGCCGCTGCCGACAATGGCCCAGTATCTTTTATCTGCGGCCTTATTCACCGAAGCGGCAATCTTATCGCGACGGGTGAAAAGCTGATCCATCAGACCGGGTACGGATTCAAGCCGGCGTAATTGACGGGCGATATCGTCGTTGGATCGCGTCCCCAAAAGTTGCGCAAAAAATAATGCCAGCACCTGTCCGGCGACAATCTGAGCATAAAAGGCCTTCGTCGAAGCAACGGACATTTCTATATCGCGTCCGTCACTGGTATAAAAGACGCCATGCGCTATAGCGGTAATGTCCGACTGCCGGCGATTGACTATGGCAATAATATGAGCGCCGCGTTCTCTGGCCATTGCTACAGCCCTGTTGGTGTCGGTGGTAGTACCGGACTGTGTGATCGGAATGATCAGCGTATCGGGACCTTCGGCATTAAACCCGAAACCGCTTAGTTCCGAGGCAACCCGGGCCAGAATATTGAGATGCCTGCTCTGCAGATAATACGACAACGCATCGGCCACCACCTGCCCCGCCACCGCCGCCGTCCCGTGGCCGACAACGACGATGTTCTTTAACGTGCCGTTTACCAGGGCTTTGCGCACAGCGTCGGGAACAATATCCGTTCCCATGTTGAAATCGACGTGCGCGGAGGAGTTATTGGAATCGGTGATGCGGTATTTGCCTCGCAGCGTTCTTTTGATCGACAGGGCGGATTCGGAAATTTCCTTAAGGAAAAAATGTGGATAGCCGCCGCGATCGATATCCCGTGTAGTAATCTCCGCAGTTTGCAGATTGTTGTCCGACAACTCGATAGTTTTGCCGTCATAGTAACAAGCGGAAAGCCCCGTAAGTCCTCCGCCGCAATTCTGATCCAGAGTGAATATCTGGCCGGCAACACTGCCGCTGCCCGCCTCGCCATTCATCTTAATGAAGCGCGGCATGACCTCCACCAGGCCGTAAAGTTCCGAAGAAAACATGTATTGGTCGGCGTTCACGCCAACGTAGATGGACTGGCCGCTGCCTTTGAGCGCCAGAAACATTTTACCGGGCTCGAGAGCACTGGTCATGGCAATGGCATGCGATCCTTCAAAATCATTGACGGCCAGGCGAAACGCTTCCGAAAGATTCTGCCCCGCCTTCAGATACTTTTCAATCTGCAGTGGAATAATTTTTGTGTCTGTCGTTACCTGTTGAGAAATCAAGTCGCCGTCCGTTTCCAGGTCTTGACGCAAAGCCGGATAGTTGTCGATGTCACCGTTTAAAACCGCATTTATCTGTGCCTGGACGCCGGGATAAAAGGGATAAACAGGGATAGATGAAACTGTCGTGTGATTATTTACCGGGTGGCAATTTTCTTCGGTGATGGAACCGACGGACGCCCAACGCGTATGTGTCAGGGCAGTTTCGCAGTTTGCTTCCGAGGAGCAAAAATATTGCAGTATCCGGTCACTTTGAATACATTTTCTCAATTGGGCCACATTGCGTCCCAGTTCACCGACAATGGAAAAGGTTTTAAAGGTAAAAGCAACACTGATCCCGCCGGGAGAGCCGGTTCGGCCGTTCGAAATAAAAATGGAGTGGTTAAGCAAATCACTTTTTTTCGTCCGTTGCTGATATTCTTCAGCTAACCCGTTTTCCCTGATTTGTCGAACAACCTCTTGAAGTTCTTCTTCAATTTTCAGCTCGAAGACCAGTTGGATACCCGCCGAGTCTCTTCCCCGGACTTCCAGACGATCCAGAGCATTGAGAAGCAGATTAAATTTTCGATATTTTCGGAAAGCATCAGGTTTTACTAAGGCAGGTTTTTCCGCACCGGTCAGCATCAGTACTTTTTGCATGTTGGCCAAAACATCTTTTTCCAGCATCCAGCAGATGTCTTTAAGCAGAAGAATACGGCTGTTGATTATCTCCATATCCACGGAGTCGGTAACTGCAGTCTGATTTTCAAGCCATTTTTCTTCGTCTGCCAGAAACCGCTTCATTTCACCGGCAACATTAATCAAATCCGCCTTACGTTCCGTGTGAAAAAAAATAAATTCCTGCGCATCCTCGCGTTTGAGTTCCAAAACAGCCGCATTCATAGCCTGGACAGTATCCATGCCGTTTAAGTAACCGGCCACGGAACCTGTTTTAGTAACAGTTTGCACGCCGTTGGCCTTAACTTTTTTCCACAATCCGTTTATTGTCAGATCAGCCGCCGTATCCGCATCTTTTTTCGACAGACGGCAAGTCATTAAGCCCGCGAAACCGCAATTGAGTTGCCCGGGTAGAAACGGGAACAAGATAATTGCCGGTGCCTGAACATCAGCGGGACGTCGGCCGACATAAATCCGGCAACTGGAAATTAGATAAAGAAAAGTTTTTATAAAATTGAACATTATTTATTTTTTTCCATTGTTTAACCCCAGTCTGGCCATTTTATCCGCGAATGTATTGCGATTCATGCCGAGAAATGCCGACGCTGTACTTTTCACATTGTTAGACCGGCGTAAGGCAACCTTGAACAAACCTTTTTCCACCATCATCATTACTTCTTCATAAAGTTTGCTTTTGCGGCCATCTGAAGTTGATAAAAACGTAACAAGCTCTTCCAGTCTTTTTTCTATTAATCTTTCAACCACTAACTTCGGAGGTTCTTTGACCTCTTCAGTATGAACTTGATCATTTTGAATCTCTTGCCGCATTTTTGAAGTTCCTCTCTTTTCGAATTCCAAGTTTCCCAAATAAGTATTTCTTAATTAAATACGACAACCTCGTAAAAAGGCCGGATGCCAAGTGAATCCGCGTATACTGGGTGCGCTTCATGACTCCCCGTGTCAAGTACGCCGCATTCCTCGGTATTCGCGCGCCTTGCCTGCGACCTCGCGTGCCCTTTAGGGTATTTTACGAGGTCGTCTGAAAATTGTTGATTTTACGACTTTTTACGAGGCCATTAAATATAAATTTCAGATATTTTTATAACAATCACACCGATTATAATCCCGACGGCAACCCAGCTCATCACAATCAATGAAAGCCGCTCCAGAGGTTGTTCCAGATATCTTTTGACTTCCACTTCCACCTTTTCCTCGTCCAACCTGTCCATAAGGGAACCGACAAGTAAAGCATGATTTTCGAAAAGATTGGAAAAAATATAAAAACCCTTTGTCGTCGTTAACAGAAAATACACTTTCTTCTTTAAAACAACCACTGCCAGGTGTGTAATTTCCATCCACCCGAATTCTTTAGAACGAAAAATGTTTTTAATTTTCAGTCCCTGATCGTTAATAACTATTTTTCTCTTTACCAGATCCATACAGGCAAACAGTGAGGCCAAAAAAAGAACTGCTGCAACTATGATTTCCCAGCGCTGACCATTGATCAGGCTGATTACAAAAAGTAAAAATAAAAGCACCATTATAAAAAATAAAGGTATAAGAAATGCTTTTCTAATTTTATAAAAAGTTTCATTCATACTTAATTAATAACACTTTGAGGAAGCTGTAGACTTTGCCAACGTCAGATCCCCGCTAATGGAGGGGGGGTGGCAAGATTTGGATAAATGCTTTTCAATGGACTTTAGCATAGGGCAGATTTGGAGTCAAGGAAGTCGAGCAAATTTGCATAAATATTATTTCTTGATATAAATAGCGTGATTAGTTAATGTTTTTTCTCAAAACTTCATTGGAGTAGAAGAGGTGTTCGTTAAAGTTCTCGGTATGAGTATTATCGGGATGGAATCCCATCCCGTTTCCGTGGAAGTTGATATATCGGACGGTTTGCCCCAGTTTTCCACGGTCGGTCTGCCCGATGCTTCTGTTAAAGAAAGCAGGGATAGAATCAAAGCTGCAATAAAAAACTCCGGTTACCGCTTTCCGCGCAGCCATGTGACAATCAACCTGGCCCCCGCTGATATAAAAAAAGAAGGCACCGGTTTTGACCTGCCCATTGCCGTAGGAATTCTCGCCGCGGAGGAATTGATTAAAAAAGAAGACTCCTTGGAAAATTGCTTTTTTATCGGCGAACTTTCTCTTGATGGAAGCATTAAAAGTGTACGGGGCATACTGCCCGCCGCCCTGAAAGCAAAAGAACTGGGCTTTAAAAAAGTTTTTGTTCCCGAAGAAAATGCAGCCGAAGCGGCAATAGTCGAAGGGATTTCCATCATTGGGGTAAATACCCTGCCGGATCTTGTCGAATTTTTGAATAACCGAAAGGTCTTAGAGCCGCTTGTTTTGGATATAAGTAAGATCTTTCAGGAGCATCGCCAGTACGAAATCGATTTTAATGAAATCAAGGGGCAGCGTCAGGCTCTCCGCGCGCTGGAGATAGCTGCAGCCGGGGGTCATAATGTCATTATGATCGGCCCGCCCGGCTCCGGAAAAAGCATGCTGGCTAAAAGAATGCCCACAATTTTGCCCGACCTCACTTTTGAGGAAGCCATCGAGGTGACAAAAATCTTTTCGGTTTCCGGATCATTAAGCAAAACAGACACTTTGATTGCCGTGCGTCCTTTCCGGGCGCCTCACCACACAATTTCGGATGCGGGACTGGTCGGCGGCGGGCAAACACCGCGTCCCGGCGAGATCAGCCTCTCCCATTTAGGAGTTCTTTTCCTGGATGAGCTTCCGGAATTCAGAAGAAATGTTCTGGAAGCACTAAGACAGCCCCTGGAAGAAGGCACTGTAACAATTACGCGTTCCCTCGTTACGGCATCATTTCCCGCCAGATTTATGCTGATCGCAGCCATGAATCCCTGCCCCTGCGGATATTTCGGAGACAGAATCCGCACCTGCCGTTGCCCTCCCCAGCAGATCCGGCAATATCAGGCGAGAATATCAGGACCACTTCTGGACCGGATTGATTTACACATCGAAGTTCCCTCGATTAAATACCGCGCCTTATCTGATAAAGAAGAAGGAGAATCATCCTCGACGATAAAAGAACGCGTCAATGAAGCGCGCAACCGGCAAATTAAACGGTATGAAGGAAGCGGAATTTTTTGCAACGCCCGGATGACTGAAAAGCAGATTAAAACTTATTGCTCCATTGACGAAGAATCACACCGGCTTTTGGAAATGGCCATTGAAAAGCTGGGTTTGAGCGCCCGCGCCATCAACCGCATTTTAAAGGTTTCCCGCACAATTGCTGATCTGGAAAATAAAAAGGCCATTGAATCGGCTCATGTAGCCGAAGCAATTCAATATCGAAGCCTTGATCGCAGTTTAATTTAGTGCTATGGATGACGACCTCGTAAAAAGGCCGGATGCTGCGTTGCGCTTCATCCCTCGTCATTGCGGCGTACGCTAAGTACTCCTCATTCCTCGGTATTCGCGCGCCTTGCCTACAACCTCGCGTGCCCTTCAGGGTATTTTACGAGGTCGTCTGGGAATTGTTAATTTTACGACTTTTTACGAGTCCATCAATATTGATAATTGACAGAGATCAGGAGATGTGTTTAAAGTAAATCATCAAAAGAACATAAGGGGAGGTCGTGTTTCCGGCCTGAGAGTTCCGTAGATAGAACGGATAACC
>JBDKVD010000138.1:0-8448 GCA_039679325.1 Smithella sp. | reverse complement strand
CCAACCTGCCAGCCGCCGAATACTTTACCACCCTGCAGCGAGATGTCCCATCCCCCCAAATCGGCAAAGAGTCTTCCCAATAAGGCCGAACCATACCATGATGCATCACGGGGATCATTGCCGACTCCGGTGTCCTTCCCGATTTTAACCTTCGGGCCGGCTGCACCGACCATCGTAAATCCGGAATACAGACCAAGAGGAATATCCACCTTCACCGCATCGACACCGGGTTTATAATCCCTGTCGAACTGATTTGCGTCCAGGGGATAGAAAACATCCAGGGGATTCCAGAAATACGTCTTGCCGAATGTTATCGCCTGGCGACCAATCGTGACATCTCCCCATCCAAATGATGTTTTGGCGTTGAATCGGTCGAAGGCTATTGTCGCCAAGCTTTTATCCTTTTCCAGGACGTCCCAGCTGGCATCCAGTATCCGGTAGCGGTAGACATGATCCGTGCTTGCGTTGTCATAACCGGAAAGTCCTCCCCCTGATATTTTCTCCGTGGAAAGCGTGAGACTTTGCACTAAATGGATTTCATAGGAAAGTGATTCTGACGGCTTACCGGCGGCCGTCAGACGGGCAATTGTTTGTGATAAAACATCGAAATTATTTTTCCCCGAAAAAGGAAGCGCGTCATCCTGATCAAGCAGAAAAAAGAGAGTGCGAATACTGCCGTTCAGGCCAAATGCTTTCTCCGTATCTCCGACAAAGGCAAAAGCTTCCCGACAGTGTGAGGCACTTACCAAAACGAGAAAAAAAATCAGAAGTCCGGTCATGGTCAGTTTGATTTTGCTTCTCCCTTTGTCCATTCACTTGACGTCCTCTATGGAATTGAGACTATCTGTTACCGGTCTGTATGTTGTCTTCGATGATGCGACCGTCCTGCAGCCGTATTAGCCTTCCGGCGCGCTTCATAACCGCCTGATCGTGAGTAGAGAAAAGGAAGGTCATGCCTTTTTCTTCGTTCAACCGGCGCAGCAGATCCATAAGCGAACTTGCTGTTTCGGAATCGACGTTGGCTGTTGGTTCATCGGCCAGAATAAGAGCCGGCTCCGGCGCAATCGCCCGGGCAATGGCAACTCGCTGCTGCTGTCCGCCGGAAAGTTCTCTCGGGAAGCGGTGTTCCAGCCCTTCCAGCCCCACTTCCTTCAGCACACGCAGAACCCTTTCCCTGCGCTCTTCCTTTTCCATGTTTTGAATCATCAGCACATACTCGGCATTTTCCAAGGCGGTCAAAACAGGAATCAAATTATAACTTTGAAAGATAAACCCGATGCGATCCCGTCTCAGCCGGCTTAACTCTCCTGCAGAAAGTTGATGAATTTCCTTTCCTTCGATGCTTACGGTCCCCGATGTCGGCCTGTCCAGTCCCCCGATGATATTTAGCAGTGTTGTCTTTCCGGAGCCGGACGGCCCGGCCATTGATGTAAACTCCCCGGCCATCAGGTCAAGATCAACACCACGGAGCGCCCGGGTGACGATTCCGTCTTGACCGAAATCTTTTGTTACGCTTTTTACCTCAACAATTTTTACCAACTGGTCCTCCTACCTGAGTGTTTCCGCCAGGCGCACCTTTGTTATCCGCCGCATGATCAGCAGGCTTAAAAGAAGCATGGCCCCGAGGACGATCCCGCCCGTCCATAAAAAAACGGCTGGAGTCACGAGCGCATGAACTGTAGTCGATATTGCAAAACCGGAAATAGTGACTCCTTCGGGCATGAGAAAGGCCAGGTCCAATCCCCAGATCTGCAGGGCGAAAGCAGCCGCACCACCCAGCGTCAGGCCCACAAAACACCCCAGACATCCAATAAAAACCGATTCCAGAAAAAGCTGCCCTTTCAATTTTCGCACCGGAGTTCCTAGAGCAAGAAGCACGGCAAACTCCAGTTCCCGTTCCATGACGGACATGAGCAGTGTATTCAGGATTGTAAAAAGGATGATCACAAACAAGAGCCCCTGAAAGACCCAGTTGGAAACGCGGTCTATTCGTATGTAGGATGCCACTTCCGGCAGAACTTGCTGCCAGGGCAATACATCAATGTTTTTACCGCTTACCATGGGTTTGATCTCTTTCATCACCATCTGCTGGTCTTGCGGCCGCTTCAGGATGACGCCCAACTGAGTTGCTTCATCGGCCCGCAGTCCAAAAACCCGCCTTGCAAAATTCAGGGGAATCTGAATAAAGTATCCGTCGATTTCATCTGAGCCGGTGCGGAAAATACCTTTAACCCGGCATAGTTCTTCTACCAGTTCACCCTGGGCATTGTTGGTGGTAATCACGATTTTGCTGCCCAGTTCCAATTTAAGTTCCCTGGCCAGGTGTTCTCCCAGCACAGCCTTCCGGTCATCATCCTCGGCCAGATAAGAACCGGCCACAATATCCCGCGCCAGCGGCGAGTTTTTAATTTCAATCGCCGGTTCGACCCCCATGATTGACACACCAACAGCGCCGGCGCCCGAATTAGCCACCCCCTGTCCCCAGATAAGCAGTTTCGCTTCCTCCACCGCCTCGATCCTTTTAATGTATTTTCTGATGTTTTCGACGTCGCCGATGCGTAAGTCAATGGCCGGCGCCGTCTGGTAGTTCGGGTTTTCCAGAGTAATGTGGCCCGCCTGCATTCGAACGCCTTCGTTTACGATTTGTTCATAGACTCCTTCCGCCATGGCAATGAAAAAAATGGCTATAACCAACCCCATGGCGATGGAGGCCGTTGTAATCAGAGTCCGTCGCCTGTTTCGCCATATTGACCGCCATGCCACGCGAAATACCATAGTTTTGATCACTTTCCTTAAAGACTGTGTCGTAATGAAAGAAATTGCTTGCTTTTTCCGCACGATGTCCCCCGCTGGCGGGGGTGCAGGGGGTGGACATTTTTGATGCAATCGTAATTTTAATTGGTTACGGGTTGGAAGTTCTCGATCCACCTCCGTCACAGCGTGACACCTCCGCCAGCGGAGGACACGAAAAGGTAATATTTATTATTGCAACACAGTATCTACACCCGGTGCATGCTCTTTACAGGATCCAGCCTGGCGGACATGGCCGCCGGATACAATGCTGCAAGAACGCACACAATCCACATGATGACAACCGGCGCAACCACAGCCTCGAGGCTTAAAGCAGCGCGCCATACGGGATCGAAAACAACACCGGCGATGGTTGTCTCCCCCGCCAGAGCCGATGTATCCAGACCATACTCCTGCAGCGCTAAAGTTGCGGCGACTCCCAGAATAACGGCAAAAGCAGTGGATACCGCGGCCATCAGCCAGGCTTCAAACGCCACATCCCGGACAATTCGCCAGGGCGAAGTGCCGAGGGCTTTGAGCAGACCGAATTCATGAGAGCGCTCATAAGTCGTCATGAGCATGGTATTCATGACTCCCAGTCCGGCAGCCGCAAAAAAAATCGCCCCGAAAAGAGTCATGCTGGCTCCGGAAAGCTGCAGCATATCGGAAAGAGCCGGCAGAAGCTGCCGCCATGTTTTGACTTCCGAGCCGGGAACAAGCTGCGGCAGAATTGAGGTCAGCATTTCCAGGGGAACACGCCCCCCCGTATTAACGGCAATTTCATGGACGCCTGACGGCATGGCAAAAAGTTGCCGGTAATCATCAAGATGGATAATAGCCGCATTGCGGTCAATCCCTTCGCCGACTGACTTGAGGATTCCAGTAACGGTAAACAGCTCGTTTCCCAGCGACCCGTCGGCCGCCTGAACGAGCAGGACGATTTCCGCTCCCAGACGGGCGTTCAGAGACCTGGCAAGCTTTTTCCCCAGAACAATACCTTTGTGAGGATCAGGGCCCAGGAAAGAACCTTCGCCAAGATGCGTGGGAAGGTCAAACGTCGCTTTTTCCCTTTCCGGATCCACCCCCCAGAAGAGAGCTCCGGCGGATTTCGTACCCCGACTCAGCAGCCCGTACCCGTAAGCCCGGGGAGCGGCTTCGATGGAGCGCTCCCGCAGCGTTCGTAAAATTGCCTGCGGATTTTCCAGCGTCTTGTATATGGAACGGTCGGAGAGATAACCTGCAGCATGAATCTGCACTTCGCCTGTCACCAGTTCAGTGGCGTTCAAAACCGTTTGGCGCAGCATTCCATCCATCAGGGAATAGGTGGTGATGAGGATCATGGCGTTGAGTGCTACCGCGGCCATGGTGATGGTTGTGCGACGTCGATTCCGCCACAGGTTTCGCCAGGAAATGCGAAGAAGGCCCATCGGCTTACTCCTTATTTCTGCAGATTACGGATCGAGAAGACTTCGTCATTCAATGATAAGTCAAAGGTAATTTTATCATAGACAACTATAGTTTTTTCCCGCGGTTTATCAACCGGAACGAGAGTCAGGACTGCCGGCAGGGTACGTCCCGACATCTTCGTAAATTTCGCAAAATTCATTGTCCGCGCCGGACGAAGCCCCTCATCATAGTAGAGCATCACTATCGGGAGGTAATCCGAACGCTGAACGAGTATTTCCACTTTTCCCCATACGACTGGAGCATCAGGCTTTGGAATGCAGGAAAGTTCGATTACATTCTCTCCTTTTCTCACTCCCTGAAAGGTTATTTTGCAATTATAGTCATCCGTGAAACGGCTCTCCTTCACCAGATCGTCGTTGGTGAAGTGCGAACCCATCCAGGAGGCGGACATCATGGAGGAGGGAAGTTTGATGACGCGGTTCACTTTGGGAAGGTAATTCCAGATTTCATTACCGGCACGCAGCGTGGCGGTTCCTTTTTCCTTGAGGGGAGCCAAAATACGAATGAGCGATTTATCCTTGCCCTTGGACCAGAATTCCAGGGAGAGCGTTCTTTTCCAGTGCGCCGTGACGACCTCCATGGTCATCATGCCGTAGCTCGAAGTTCCCCGGTAAAGATCGTCCACCTTGTTCAGGATGTCATCAGCCGTGAGAGTTTCCCCCCGGACGGGATGCACCCCGGGGATTACTAAAAATCCCAAAGCAATGAAAAGCAAAAATGCTCCTGATAAAAAGCGATGAATTTGTTTGAAGTTAGATTTGCGCCATCCTGAAAAAATTTCCCGAACGTCATGATTCATGAAAATAGATTCTCCTCTTTTTCAGGAACGCATCTGGCTGTTAACAGTCCGATGGAAAAGACATCCTCCCGGCCAGGGGATTAATATTGATTGATGATTGACAAGAACTTCTTTATGTAACAAGTATAAAAGGCGTGCTCCTTTGTGTCAAGAAAATCTTGGCAATACAAGATATTAAAATCACACAATTTACATACGCGATGACGTGATTATTAGTCAGTTTTCCAAGGTCGTCAGGTTTTGCTTGAGAAATATGACCATTGCGTGTTAGCTATTTATAAAAAAGCAGAAACTGGAATATGCACAAAATTATCAACCGCTATATCTTTAAAGAAATCACCTTCCCTTTTGTTATCATTTTGTTCGTTTTGACATTCGTTCTACTGATGGGAAAAATACTCCAGATCATGGATTTAATGGTCAATAAAGGGATAAGTATTTTTGTTATCGCCAAAATTATCGTTTTTCTCCTGCCCTCCTTTATGGTCTTTACAATACCGATCGCCCTCTTAATTGCCATTTTGATGGCCATGGGCAGGCTTTCCGCAGACAATGAAATAACGGTATTTCGAGCCTCCGGCGTCAGCCTGGTGCAGCTTTATCGCCCCGTTGCCGCTGCATCCTTAATAACATTTGTTTTCACCATTATAATAAGCTACTTTCTTGTGCCGCAAAGCAATTTTGCGACGAAGCGCCTTCTTTTCGATATTGCTCAGCAACATGCCGGCATTGGCATTAAAGAAAAAGTTTTCAATGATGATTTTAAAGGAATGGTTTTTTATGCGGAAAATATTCCCGTTGACGGCGATCACATGGCAGGCGTTATTATTTACGACAGCCGTTTTCCCGATAAACCTAATACTATCATAGCCCAAAAAGCCTTCCTTGTTTCCGATCCGGCATCTTTTACCGTCAAGCTGCGCTTAGAAGACGGCGCCGTCCACACGGTTAGCCCCGACCTTAAAAATTACCGCAAAATTGATTTTAAGACCTATGACATTAATCTTGATTTATCCAATTCTCTGGCCAATGCGGAAGAAGCGGCCAAGAGCAGCAAAGATATGACCATGTATGAGCTTCTCACTAAAAGGAAAACGCCCGGACTGGACAAGGTGTTGATGCGTGAATTATCTATCGAATTACACAAGAAATTTTCCATACCGCTTTCCTGTATCTTCTTTGCAATCATTGCCCTGCCCCTGGGTATAAAAAGCCACAGGGCGGTAAAATCACGCGGCTTCGCCGTGGGCATTATCATAGTTTCTCTATATTACCTGTTGCGCCTGGGTGGAGAAGCTTTAGCGGAAACCGGCAGGCTGTCTCCTGAAATCGGCGTCTGGATGCCTAACTTCTTCTTTGCCGTTTTTGGAATCTATCTGTTTTATATGGCCTATAATGAAATATCCCTCTGGCATGTGATAAAAATTCACCTGTGGCGGAAAAAATTAAAGAATTGAGGTTGTATTTTGAGACTGCTGGATAAATATATAATGAAGGAATATGCGCGATTCTTTGTCATTACAATCGTATCCTTGATTGCACTCTTTCTCATCGTGGATTTTTTTGAAAAAATTCGCATGTTTCTCAGCAATCAGGCCTCCATTGTCCAAATGGCGTCATATTTTTTATTTTCCATCCCGATGATTATCTCTCTGATGCTGCCGGCGGCCATTCTTTTAACGACATTAATGACTTTCAGCAGTTTGTCCAAATTCAGTGAAATTATTGCGATGAAAGCCAACGGCATCAGCCTTTACCGTATATCCGCCCCGGCGCTGGCTTTTGCCGGAATTATTGCCGTGGCCTTGTTTTTTTTCAGCGAGCTTGTCGCACCACCCGCCACACAAAAGGCAAGACACATTGTTAAGGTGGAGGTCCAAAAACAAAAAACATTAGGAGCTTTTAAGCAAAACGAGCTCTGGTATCACGGCGATAACGCCATCTATAATTTTAAAATTTTCGATGTTACAAAAGACACTTTAAGAGGCGTCGTCATCAACTACATCAATCCCGATTTCACACTGCAAAAACGCATTGATGCGGAAAGAGCCGAATGGAAAAACGGTCAGTGGGTTTTTTATAATTTATTATTAACTCATTTTGACGCTACTAATGCCCCTGTTTTAGAATGGTCTAAGGAAAAAATCATTTCTCTGCCGGAAAAACCGGATGATTTTAAAATAATGCAGAATGATGCGGAAAAAATGGGATACTTTGATCTCCGGAAATATGTCGGAAAACTTCAGGCGGAAGGCTATGATGCTTCAAGATACCTGGTCGATTTGCATGGCAAACTGGCTTTCCCGTTTGTTACATTAATCCTGGTGCTGATCGGTATTGCGTTTTCGACGCGCTCAGAGCGACAGGGAGGTCTAATGCAAAGCGTCGGAATCGGCATCATGGTCGGTTTTTCTTACTGGATAGTCCATGCTTTCAGCATGTCCCTGGGACGGTCGGGAATACTGCCGGCGATTCTTTCCGCCTGGGCGGCCAATATAATCTTCCTCGCCGTCGGAGCAACGCTGTTCTTCCGGACGCGCACATAGACAGCTACGCCAATTCCAAATCAAGCGCTACCTTTGTTGGCAGTAGCTTGCCTGGCGTATGCCGGGTGACCCGGGATCCAGGCGTCGTCCCCGCGAAGGCGGGGAACCAAGCCAATTTTTTACTGGATTCCTGCCTTCGCAGGAATGACAAAAAGGCAGTTTTTATATGGTCTTGCAAAGGGCTCAATTAGCCTCTTTGCCTCCCCCCGGTCGTCGCTGTATCATCTTTGATTTGAAAATGGAATCACGTGAAGCTTTCAAACAGATTCATATACCTTTGCGCCATATGAACGTCGGTGAAGTTTTCATAGTAGCGACCCAGCGCTCCGGCAACCATCTCTTCAATCTTGCTGTCATCGGCAGCCAGCCAGTTATTCATTGCTTCCCGAAATGCACCATAAGTTTCATCTTCGGCATAGAAGGCGTAACTGCCCATTATTTCGACTAATCCCCCGATGCGGTTGCAGACAACGGGAATTTTGCGCGCTACTGCTTCCAGCGCAACCATCCCGAATGGTTCATAGGTGGAAGGAATAGCCAGAACATCAATCCGGTTATAAAACGACTCCAGCCTTTCCCCGCCGCACCATCCCAAATATTGAACGCGATCATTGAGATTTAATTGGTGCAGCAATTCACGGGCATAAGAGCTGAATCCTCTTCCGGCCACCAGGGCGCAATATTCTTCCATGCCTTCTTCGGCAAGCATCATTGGTATATATTCCGGACGCTTCCGCGGAACAAGACGGCCGCAAAAGCCGATGATTTTGTTGTTTCGCCTTTTCACAATTTGGCCGGGGGCTTTAAGACCGTTATGAACAACGGAAACACTGGAATTTATCTTGT
>JBDKVD010000137.1:0-3288 GCA_039679325.1 Smithella sp. | reverse complement strand
AGGGGAAAATATGTTCTTGTGGCCCGGGTCAGCCAGGGAGAAACAAACTTGAAAAAAAGCAAGACAAGCTTCTTTTGCCAGCATTGCGGTTACATGTCGCCTAAATGGCTGGGCAAATGCCCGTCGTGTGATGGTTGGAATTGCTTTGCCGAAGAACTGATGGTGGATCAGGATGCGGAAAGCCGCGCCGATATGAAGTTTGGCGGCAAGCCCTTGCAGATCGAAGATATTCCCGCTGATGAAGGCAAGCGAACGGTTACCGGCATAGCGGAAATAGACCGCGTCCTGGGAGGCGGTATTGTCGACGGATCGGCAATTCTCGTCGGCGGTGAGCCCGGCATCGGCAAGTCAACGCTGCTTTTGCAGATGATGCACCGGCTTGCGGAAAAGGGCTTAAAAGTTCTTTACGTCTCCGGTGAAGAGTCGGCGCAGCAGATTAAACTGCGCAGCAACCGCATTGGTGCATCGTGCAAAGATCTGTTGGTGTTGGTGGAGATCTCCCTGGAAAGAATTCAGGAGCAGATAAAAGCAGTCGATCCGGCCATCGTTGTCATTGATTCCATTCAAACAGTTTATTCGGCGGACCTGATGTCCGCGCCGGGCAGTGTCGGCCAGGTGCGGGAAGCGTCCTCAAAAATGATTCTGTTTTCAAAGAAACATGGTATCCCCGTGTTTCTTATAGGTCATGTGACGAAAGACGGTTCCATTGCAGGCCCTAAAGTTCTGGAGCATATGGTCGATACGGTCCTGTATTTTGAAGGTGATTCCGGCCATGCTTACCGGATTATCCGCAGTATTAAAAATCGCTTCGGTCCGGCCAATGAAATCGGCGTCTTTGAAATGCAGGACAAGGGATTGAAAGAAGTGCCCAATCCTTCGGCGTTCTTTCTGGCCGAGCGGCCGCAAAATGTTGCGGGATCAGTTGTTGTGCCCAGCCTGGAAGGAACCAGGCCGATCCTGGTGGAGATTCAGGCTCTGGTCAGTGCCACCAACCTTGGTATGCCCAGGCGGACAGCTATTGGCGTCGATCACAACCGGGTTTCCCTTTTGATCGCCGTACTCGATAAGATTTGCGGTCTGCATTTAAGCGGCTCGGATATTTTTATAAATGTTGCCGGGGGTGTCCGCGTGGAAGAACCGGCGGTTGATCTCGGCATTGTTGCGGCCATGGCGTCAAGCTTTCTTGACCGCCCCGTTGATCCGCGTACGGTCGTTTTGGGCGAAGTCGGGCTGACCGGAGAAGTGCGGGCAATTTCGCAAATGGACGTGAGAGTCAAGGAAGCTGCCCGGTTGGGTTTCAGCCGCGCCCTGGTACCCAAAACGAATGCAGTTCAGTTGACCAAAACAACAAAAATGGAAATTTGTACAATTGGTTCCCTGAAAGAATTACTGGAAAACATTTTCTAAAAAAATCAGCACTTTAAAAAACAAGAAAAATTTTTTAAAAAACTTGACACGGCGAAAATAGTGCATAATATAGCGCCGCTTAACCATTAAATTATATAAATTAAAAAACAAGGAGAAAAGGAGAGAAATAGCATGAAAATCAGACCTTTACAGGATAGAGTGCTTGTGAAACGTGTGGAAGAAGACCAAAAAACCAAGGGGGGGATTATCATCCCGGATGCAGCCAAAGAAAAACCGATTGAAGGAGAAGTTATTGCTGTCGGTAAGGGGAAAGTAGCAACTGATGGGAAGCTGATCAAAATGGATATCAAAGAAGGCGACAAAATTCTTTTCAACAAATATGCCGGAACCGATGTCAAGATTGATGGCGAAGAATTTGTGATCATGAGAGAAGACGACATTGTCGGTGTTATCGAAAAATAATAATATTAAGAATATAAGAAGAAGGAGGAATACAAACGATGCCAGCAAAAATACTTCTTTATGATGAAGAAGCGAGAAAATCGATGCTAAAGGGTGTCAACACCCTGGCGGATGCAGTTAAGGTGACTCTTGGTCCTAAAGGCCGCAATGTAATAATTGATAAAACTTTCGGTTCACCTACTGTAACAAAAGACGGTGTAACAGTGGCCAAAGAAATTGAATTGGAAGACAAATTTGAAAACATGGGCGCCCAGATGGTGAAAGAAGTTGCCAGCAAAACCAGCGATGTCGCCGGCGACGGCACCACCACCGCAACCCTCCTGGCGCAGGCCATTTATCGCGAAGGCGTTAAAGCCGTCGCCGCCGGCAGCAACCCGATGGATATTAAGAGAGGCATTGATAAAGCCGTTGAAGTTGTTGTTAAAGAACTCAGCAAAATGAGCAAACCCACCAAAGATCAAAAAGAAATTGCCCAGGTCGGCACAATCTCCGCCAATAACGATGAAACAATCGGCAATATTATTGCAGAGGCCATGGGGAAAGTCGGCAAAGAAGGTGTCATTACCGTAGAAGAAGCCAAAGGTCTCGAAACGGAACTGGAGATAGTAGAAGGTATGCAGTTTGATCGCGGTTACCTTTCTCCTTACTTTGTTACCAACGCCGACAAGATGCTTGTTGCGCTGGAAGACGCTTTGATTTTAGTCTACGAAAAGAAAATCAGCGGCATGAAAGACATGCTCCCCATTCTGGAGCAAGTTGCCAAGACGAATCGTCCGTTGCTGATCATTGCTGAAGACATCGAAGGCGAAGCGCTGGCGACTCTTGTCGTTAATAAAATCCGTGGCACTTTGCATGTGGCTGCCGTTAAAGCTCCGGGCTTTGGCGATCGCCGCAAGGCCATGCTTGAAGACATCGCCATCCTGACTGGCGGCGTGATGATTACCGAAGATATGGGCTTTAAACTGGAAAACGTAAAGCTCGAAGATTTAGGACGCGCCAAAAAGATTACGATTGATAAAGATAATACAACTATTATCGACGGCGCAGGCAAGCGTGCTGATCTTGAAGCCCGTGTCAAACAAATCCGTTCCCAGATCGAGGAAACCACTTCCGAATACGATCGTGAAAAATTGCAGGAACGTCTTGCTAAATTAGTCGGTGGCGTCGCCGTAATTAAAGTCGGTGCCGCAACTGAAGCCGAAATGAAAGAAAAGAAAGCCCGCGTGGAAGATGCACTGCATGCTACCCGCGCAGCCGTTGAAGAAGGTATTGTCCCCGGCGGTGGTGTTGCTTATCTGCGCACTCTGCCTGCTTTGGCCAAACTTATCCTCGAGGGTGATGAAAATGTCGGCCTGAACATCGTGAAGAAAGCAATCGAAGAACCGATGAAAATGATTGCCGCCAACGCCGGTCTGGAAGGCACTATCGTTGTAGAAAAAGTAAAAGAGAAGAAGGGCT
>JBDKVD010000136.1:0-4552 GCA_039679325.1 Smithella sp. | reverse complement strand
ACCTCAGGAAACGCCATATTCGTATATATATCCTCGAGCTTGCTCTTGTGTCCGCGCTCCATTGAGGCCAGCTCAAGGAAAATTTTCTTTTGCGCTTCGTCGGCACTGGCATTTGCCAATTGTGTATACATCTGCATGGCTTCGAGTTCGTTCTTGATTGCAATTACTAAACCTTCGACAGGCTTAATGTCCGTGGTCAACGGTGGTGTGGGAAGTGAATCCACGACTTTATAATCCCTGGATTCCGCAAAATGCATTTCCTCCGGTTTCCTGGCCAGAAACGCTTCTAACGTACGCTTATGACTTTGCTCTTCCTGGGCGAGGTTATTGAAAACACTTTTAATGTTTTCATCTTTAGCCTTGTCGGATACTGCCCGGTAGAATGTATAGGCTTCGATTTCAAGTTCAATTGCACGAGAAATAATCTTTCTGTATTCATCTTGATTCATAGTCTTCTCCTCCTCAGCAAAATGCCCATGTTAAGTAAAAGGTTATTGGATAGTCTATTATTTCCGATTCACTGCATAAGAATTAATCTAACTCTCTTACAATAAAATTAACACTTTGTTCATAAAATAACAAAGGAGATTCATGATGTCAAACGGCTTTGAAGGGTACCGGCAATTGAGCCGGCATAATAGTTATCCCGATGCGCTGTTTTCTGTTTTCAACTGTCTGATCAAGAAGCTGTCCAGCCCATTAGCAAAAGCCTGGCGGTTTTTCTTGCTGAATGTTGCCGGGCCGCCCGTAATCATTCCGCTGTCGCGCAACTCACTCATCAGACCGCGCATGGACAGACTCTCCTTTATGTTTTCTTCAGTATAAAGCTTACCTCGGGGGTTGAGCGCAAAAGCTCCCTTGGTAACTACACGGTCGGCAAGCGGAATATCAGCAGTAATCACTAAATCGCCGGGTTGGACCAGCTCAGCGATACGGTCGTCTGCCACGTCAGCCCCGGCGGGAACAAGAATGACCGAGATATGGGCGGCGTCCTCAACTCTAACAGGTTTATTGGCCACAAAAACAAGGGGGACATTGAGACGCACCGCCGCCCGCATCAGAATATCTTTGATTACATTCGGAAATGCATCGGCATCGATAAATATCCGCATTTCGATCCTTCCTTCCCCCGTGTTTATTTTCAGCTATTGGATAGCTCTTTGACCCTGCCGACAATACCGCTTTGCAGGCGCACCTTGATGCCGTGGGGATGTGTAGCGGATTTTGTAAGAATGTCTGCGACAAGGCCGTCTGTAAGTTTACCTGTGCGCTGATCCTGCTTCTGGACAACCTTGACCTGCATTCCAACCTTAATATCAGCTCGATTAGTTCCGTTCATTATTAATCCTTTAACTGAAGCTTGCCGCCAAAGCCTCAAGTTTTCTGTTTTTGGGCAGCTTTTTGATTTTTATTTCCAGGCGGAGCGCCTCTGCTTTAGGCATGCACCTGCTTGAGACCATCAGCTTTACCGGCAACCTTGCCCTGGTGTACCGGGAAGCAGTCCCTTTATTATGCGTGATCAATCGTTTTGCAATATTATTCGTTATGCCGGTGTACAGTGTATTGTCCCGGCAGTGTAAGATATAGACCACCCAGTTTGTATTTGCCGATGTATTTGTTGAGTTCATTACGGTTTGCTCACCGTCACCCAGAGAAACGTTTCACCTCCGATTTCGCGGTAATCCCGGGACTCAATATGGAATCCGGTCATTTCCAGATCAGACCAAAGCGCATCAGGGGTTTTGTGGCTGTAATATAACTGTTGCCCGAGGAATTCCTTGTAACCGTCAAACTCATCGCGGCCCGTATATTCTTTTGTGGCGTAGGTAAACAACATTTTCCCCTGAGGGCAAAGCCAGCGGTAAAATTTCATAAGCAATGCCGCATGGTCGCAACCGGGGATGTGAAATAGACTGTAAATTGCCGTAATTGCTTCGAAACTATTAGGCGCAAATTCAACCTCGCGCATATCAGCGCAAATGGTCTTCATTTCGGGAACATATTTTACCGCCAGGTCAAGCATTTGTCCGGAGAAATCGACACCGGTAACCATCCAGTTGTGATCAACAAAAAATCGTGCAAACGGTTCTCCGGCGCCGCAGCCCAAATCCAATAGTCTTCCCCCTTTAAAATTCAGGCGGCTATAAAAAGAATCGAGGGTTTCCGACATATCAAAAAGACCACGGTTCTTCTCGTAGGTTTGGGCAAACTTATCATAAATTTCCTGCAGGTTGTTTTTCATATTTTGTTTTCTCCTGTAGAAGTTTCACCGGCGGCGCAACGCATCGATAAAGGGATTATTGAATGGTTTGGATGCTTCCTTTCCGCGCTTTTTCTCTTTGCTCTTCTGCCGCTCATTGCCGGATGCAGTTTTGCGCCCGCCTGCAGCCATAGCTGTTTGCTCAACATTATCCCGACGGGGGGGCTTTTCCCCCGGTGATTTTTTCATGGATAGAGAAATCCGCTTTCTTGCCGCATCAACCGCCAGAACAGTAACCTCCACTTTCTGATTTACCTTTACAACGTCGGCGGGAGTTTTAACAAATCTGTCGGCCATTTCACTTAAGTGCACGAGACCATCCTGATGGACGCCGATATCCACAAAGACGCCGAAAGCCGTGATATTTGTGACCACGCCGGTAAGCTTCATTCCGACAACCAAATCGGATATCTTCTCTATCCCTTCAGCAAAGATGACGTTTTCAAACTGCTCACGGGGATCGCGTCCCGGCTTGGCCAGCTCCGCCATGATGTCCTTCAAGGTCGGCATTCCCACTTTATCCGTTACGTAGTCGGTTAAATTAATCTTTTGCCTCCTTGCTTCATCGGCAACCAAGTCGGCGACCGAACAGCCCTGATCCTGCGCCATCTTCTCGACGATAGAGTAGCTTTCCGGGTGGACGGCGCTGGCATCGAGTGGATTGATGCTGCCGCGAATCCGCAGAAAACCTGCGGCCTGCTCAAAAGCCTTGGTTCCCAGACGCTTAACTTTTTTGAGTTCTTCGCGCGCCGCAAAGGGGCCGTTGTCGTCGCGATACTTGACGATGTTTTCCGCCAGTGCCGGACCCAGTCCCGATACGTAGGAAAGAAGCTGGGCGCTGGCGGTGTTGACTTCCACTCCCACGGCGTTGACGCAGCTTATAACCGTATCGTCCAGGCTGCGCTGCAATTCATCCTGGTCGACATCGTGCTGATACTGGCCCACTCCGATGGCCTTGGGTTCGATCTTGACCAGCTCCGCCAGCGGGTCCATCAAACGCCGGCCGATGGATACGGCACCGCGGACGGTGATGTCTTCATCGGGAAATTCATCACGGGCCAGCTGTGATGCGGAATAAATTGATGCCCCGCTTTCGTTGACCATGACCACCGGTATATCTTTGGGCAAATCCAGGCTCTTCAGGAATGCCTCTGTTTCCCTGCTGGCCGTGCCGTTGCCTACCGCGATTGCTTCAATGTTGTATGTGCGGCAAAGATTCCCGACAGTCCGGGCTGCCTCTTCGCGCGCTCTTTCGGACATAAACGGAAAGATGGCTTCATGCGCCAGCAGTTTTCCCTGGCGATCCAGACAGACGGTTTTGCAGCCCGTCCGGAAACCGGGATCAATAGCCAGCACCGCCTTTTGCCCCAACGGCGAAGCCAGAAGAAGCTGACGCAGATTGTCGGCAAATATTTTGATGGCTGTTTCATCAGCCCGTTTCTTTGTCGCCAGCCGAATTTCCGTTTCCATGGACAGCGAAAGAAGGCGTTTGTAACTATCGTGCACGGCAAGCCTGACCTGCCCTGCCGCCTCGTTCGAATCTTTGACAAACAGCTCTTCCAGAATTCTTAATGCTTCTTCTTCCGGCGGTGTCATGCGCAGATTCAGAAATTCTTCGCGTTCACCGCGGCGTATCGCCAAAACACGGTGAGACGGAGCTGTTGCCACATCTTCTTCCCATTCGTAATAATCCTTGTATTTAATTCCGGCATCCACCTTGTCCGGCAACACCTTGCAGGAAATGACTCCTTTCTCCAGAAAAAGTGTCCGCATTCCGGCCCGTGCATCCTGATCTTCATTAACCCATTCGGCAATAATGTCGCGCGCGCCGGCAAGAGCCTCTTCTATTGTCGCCACCCCTTTTTCTTCACTGATAAATGCGGCGGCTTCCTCGGCAATATCAAAATCCTGCTGGGCAAAGATCCGGACGGCCAGCGGCTCCAACCCTTTTTCCCGGGCAATGGTCGCCCTGGTGCGGCGCTTGGGCCGAAACGGCAAATAAATATCTTCCAGAACGGACATGGTTTCCGCTGCCGCTATCTTTTCTTCCAGTTCCTCCGTCAACAAATTGCGTTCCGTAAGAGATTTTATGATGGCTGCGCGGCGGTTATCCAGCTCTTCGAGTTGTTCCAGCCTGTCGCGAATGGCTGTGATCGCCACTTCATCGAGCGAGCCGGTTACTTCCTTGCGGTAGCGGGCGATAAAGGGTACCGTCGCCCCTTCGGCAATCATTTGTGCCGTGTCACTAACCTGTTTGGCGGAGATGGCCAGTTCCCCGGCAATCTTTTCGTA
>JBDKVD010000135.1:0-3247 GCA_039679325.1 Smithella sp. | reverse complement strand
CAATCCCGCTCGTCCGCGTCATGATCTTGCCGTTGGAAATGATCAACGTCTTTTCAAAGTTTGTAAATTCCAGATTTTCGATGCCGATAGTTTTTTCAGTCATAATCGTTATGCTTTATTTTAACTGTGTCATAATATCAAATATTGCCGTTGATATTGATTTTTATATCATAAACCAGGATGACGCAATAAGGATTTTAAGCACGGCCACAAGCGCCGTCAGCATTCCGCTTCAAAACAGATCGTCGCTTTTAAAAAAAGTGGTTGCAACCCCTTTTTCAATGAATAAGTCATACGGGTCGCAATCCCTTCTTAAATCAGGTCGTTATCTTCGGTCCTCATTTCCAGCAGGCTAACGTTTCTGCCTCAACTTCATTTTTTTTCAGAATGACTTTCGTGTTCAACGCTACGACAACGCCGCGTTTGAGCCTGTTTTTATCCAGGAAAGAATAGAGGAAAATTATTCTATGTTGCGGGAGAAACTTATTCGTTGGGTTTGATGATCACTTTGATCGATTCCCTGCCGTCGAGGACCAGTTGAAAGCCGTGGGCAATGTCGGCAAGCGCCAGGCGGTGCGTGATCAGATCATCCACGGTGATATTGCCGGAGGCGATAAGCTGCATTGCTTCCATGATGTCGGGAGGGCCGCAGTAGTAGGAGGTAAGAATCGTAATCTCCTTCATCCAGAAATCATTGACCGGAACAACAACCTTTTTATCCGGTGCGGGAACGGCAAACAAGACAATCGTGCCGCCTTTGTCGACGGAGCTCCAGGCCTGCTCCAGGGCGGAATCCGCCGAGGCGCATAATAATACGACATCGGCTTTTTTCCCGGTCTGAGCAATCAGTTGCTCCGGGATGTTGTCCGCCGCATTTAAAACGATGTCGGCGCCCATCCGCGCGGCGTATTCCAGCTTCCTGTTGTTAATGTCGGCGGCGATAACCTTGCAGCCTTTGCTCCGGGCGAGCTTTACATGAAGCAGGCCGGACATGCCGCAGCCGATCACCAGCACCGATGCTTCTTTTTTTACCTGGGCCAGCCGCTCGGCCCGCACGACGCAGGCGAGGGGTTCAATGAAGGTGCTCTGATCGTATGTGATCTGCGGGGGCAGCAGATAGGTGCCGTTTTCGACAAGAATTTGCGGGACAAGAATGTATTCGGCAAAGCCGCCGGGAAGACGTTCTTTGATTTCCGAACACTGGGGATAGTGACCGTTCCGGCAATAAAAACATCGCAGGCAGGGCACCTTGGGGGCGATAAATACCCGGTCGCCCGGTTTATATTTTTTTATGCTGCTGCCGACTTTTACAACTTCGGCGCCGATTTCATGCCCCTGCACCAGCGGAGCCCGCGGGAGGCGGTACCATTCGACAATATCGCTGCCGCAGATGCCGCAGGAGATGACTTTAATCAGCATTTCCTGCGGACCGGGTACAGGTGTCGGTACTTCTTCCAGGCGAATGTCTTTGTTGTTGTACCAGTAGGCAACTTTCATTGGTTTTTTAAAGTATTGTAAAGATCGAAGGCGTATTTCGGGGTTTCGTTGTCATGGACGACGGCCCGCACCGCCTGAATCATGGCAACCGGCGCTTCCGACTGGAAAATATTGCGTCCCATGTCGACGCCCGCGGCGCCTCTTTGAATCGCATTATAAGCCATAGTCAAAGCATCCAGCTCCGGTATCTTTTTGCCGCCGGCCATAACGATCGGCACGGGACACGAGGCGGTAACAGTTTCAAAATCATCGTCGATGTAGTAAGTCTTGATGTAGTGTGCGCCCAACTCTGCACATATGCGGCAGGCCAGCCGGAAGTACTGCGCATCACGGGCCATGTCCTTGCCGACGGCGGTAACGGCAAGCGTTGGAATGCCGTAGCGGTTGCCGATATCAATCATTCTGGTCATATTGATGAGGGATTCTTTTTCATATTCGCCGCCGATAAAAACCTGCACAGCCATGGCGCAGACGTTTAAACGAATGGATTCTTCAATATCAACGGCAATATCCTCATTGGACAGTTCTTTGAGAATGCTTGCACCGCCGGAAACACGCAGCACGATGGACTGGGAAACAGTCGGCGGTACGACGCTGCGCAGAATACCGCGGGTCAGCATCAGAGTGTCGGCATAAGGTACTAAAGGAAGGATATTGATATCGACGCGCTCCAGGCCGGTTGTCGGACCCTGGAAATAACCGTGATCGATGGCCAGCATGACCGTCCGGCCGGAGACGGGATTAAATATCCGCGCCAGCCTGTTTTTTATTCCCCAGTCCAGCGAATTCGAGCCTTTAAGGAAAAACCCTTCCGTCTTTTGGGGTGTGTCGGTATAAAACATCTTTGGTTCTTTGATTCCGTCGGTGTCTGCCATTTATTGTGTTCTCCTTTTCTTTTTGGAAACTTGGTACAAGAAGATATATTACATTTTAATTTTATAACTTTTTACCTTTATTATAATCCTGCGTTTTTTGCAATATCCTTCATTTTTGTCTGCAAAAGAAGTCCCGGCATAAAGGATTTGCTTAAAAAGGATTGGTTAAGGTATATATGACCGCTTTAAAAAATGGATTCCCGACGATATTGCCGGGAGTTAACATAAAAACCGAAAAGAATGCGCCCAAGTACGCATTACGTAAAGGAGAGAATATCATGAATAAAATCAGATGGTCGATATTGGGAAATAATTTACCGCGTTTTGTAGTTTTTGGATTACTCCTCTGTTGCCTGTGTATAAGCGGCTGCGCCGGCAGTCTTTACAGTGTGAACATGAATTATGAGGCCTTCGGGGTTAACATACCGGCATACCTGAAAAACGATAATAAGAATCTTAATGCCGCAATCACCGTAGCCGAATTTACCGACGTCAGGAAGATTGATGATCCGACAGTCATCGGGCATGTTGTGGAAAGTGACGGCATGAAAGTTCTGGTGGTGCCGAAGTATGCAAAACCCACACAGGCAGTAACGACCGGCATCAAAAGGTACCTGGCGAAAGCGGGATATAAAATCTACAACGATGCTGGAAAATGGAATGCGAAGGAAGCAACACCAAAAACTGAAAGTAAACTTGTTGTCGGCGGAAGCATCGACAAACTGGAAGTAACCTGCCGGAAGGGATTTCCTACGGATTCTTACAACGCGGTAGTAAAGTTGACCCTCGTACTTACTGATCCGGTAAAAGGAAATATGCTGTACAGGGGTTCCGTGGAAAGCAATACGTCGCTGGAGCACGTATCTTTTTCCGAG
>JBDKVD010000134.1:0-6859 GCA_039679325.1 Smithella sp. | reverse complement strand
TCCTTTGCTTTAGTAAAGCATTCTCTTTGATTAGTTCCTGATGCTCTTTGGACAAGTCATGCATTTGATGTATCTCTCTTCGTTTAACTAAAAATAGACGTATTTTACCAATATACAAATTATACTTGACGACCTCGTAAAAAGGCCGGATGCTGCGTTGCGCTTCCTCCCTCCCCGGCCTTCGCCGGGGCAGGCTACCTGCGGCGTACACTAAGTACGCCTCATTCCTCGATATTCGCCCGCCTTGCCTGCGACCTCGCGTGCCCTTTAGGGTATTTTACGAGGTCGTCTGAAAATTGTTAATTTCACGACTTTTTACGAGTCCATCATACATCAATAAAAAATAAAAAAATCCCCTCATTTGGAAGAGTCTCTGCCAGATGTGGGGATCTAACGTTAACAAGCAACTCAATTTTCGAATTTATACATGTTGCAATGCAATATGTCAAGTCAATTTTTCTTTTTTCTCGTCTTGACATAGCTTCCAGAGCACTTATATTTAGTTGAAATTACAATGAGGTGTTGCTGATGGCTTATAAGGTCAAAATATACACACTGAGTACATGTAGTCATTGCAAAGCCACGAAAAAATTTCTGAATGACTGTGGAATTAAGTTTAAATCTACAGATGTAGATTTACTTGAAGGTTCGGAAAGGGAAAATATTCTGCAGGAAGTCATCAAATATAATCCTCAAAGATCTTTTCCAACCATTATAATAGGCGACAAGATCATAATAGGCTTTCGGGAAGCCGAAATTCGGCAAGCATTGGGTATTTGATATGAATTCCGACGAGCTCTATGAAATGCTGAGGAAAATTCAGGAACCCAAAGGTTTTTTCTTTAATAAAGATAAAGACCGGGTTTTGGAGATTCTGAAAGACCTTTTGATCAACAAAGAACGCTACGGCTACATGTCTTGCCCCTGCCGTCTGGCGAGTGGAGATCGCGAAAAAGATCGTGATATCTTTTGTCCCTGCGCGTACCGTTCAGATGACGTAAAAGAATACGGCAGCTGTTACTGTAACTTATATGTTTCCCGGGACTGGAATGAAGGAAAGATTGAACATAACTATGTACCGGAAAGAAGGCCGGTGGAGAAAATGTCTTTTTAACATAAAGGTTGATAGTCACATATTTCATTGACAAAACATTTAAAAAAAATAATAATTAAATGTTTATTAGATACTGAATGAGGATTTTATTGTATGATTAACCAATATAAGTGCAAGAAAAAAGGAACTTTAATTGACGAAGTGTGCCATGATACGACCTGTGAATGGCGTCTAAAAAACGAAGCTTTCTTAAATTGCACCTGGGTTGCTTGTAATTTTGGGCCTTTTACTCTGGAAGAAGTGGGAGACATGATGGGCGTCACACGGGAACGAATCCGCCAGATCGAAGCCAAGGCATTGAAAAAACTGCAGCACAAAAAACGAAGAGACCAGCTGAAAGACTTTGCGGCTCCCGGAAATGACTGGGATAACCTTTAAATTTTCTCTTTTTCGAATTAAGAACAACATCAAAAGCGAAAAGGCGTCCGGATACCTTCCGGGCGCCTTTTTTGTAAATGCTGCATACCTGCCTCTTTTTATTTTCAGGAAAATTGCTCTACAGGTGTTACTTATTATCAACTCTTAATTTAAGTTCTTTTCCTGTTTTAAAAAAAGGGGTTTTTCTTTTTTCCAGTTTAACTTCAGCACCGGATTTGGGATTTCGTCCTAAGCGTTCTTTTCTTTCCCTGATAGTTATATTTCCAAATCCTCTGATCTCGATACGTTCACCGCGTTTCAATGCGTCAACCATTGAATCAAATATTATATTTACAGCATAAGCGACATCTTTGTGGGTATATACTCTCAGTGCTTCTTGTAATTTTATAATTAAATCTTTTTTCGTCATCTTTTATAAGTTAAAGTGAAGGACAATATAAATAACCTACACCACCCCAGTTCTCAACTTTCTGTTTTAAAGATCGGTTTAATTGATTCGCTGCACTTTCAAACATGTAATCAAAGATCGATGCACGTTTTTGCGTTGGATATACCAGATCATACTTTCCGTTTCTTCCCGCCAACTGACTGGCCAGTCTGGCAGCTGATCCCATATTCCCTAAATAGTCAACCAATCCATATTCCTGTGCCTGGCTTCCGGAGAAAACCCTGCCGTCGGCAATACTGATAACCTTTTCCCGTGGGAGTTTGCGATCACGGACAATGACATCAACAAATTGGTTGTAAATGTCGTCAACCAGATCCTGGATAATTTTTCTCTCCTCCGGAGTCATTTCTCTCAGCGGTGAGCCAATATCTTTATATTTACCACTTTTCACTGCTGAAGCTTTCAAACCGATTTTTTTAAGCAGTTCCTGAACATTGGCAAACTGCATAATTGCCGAGATACTTCCTGTAATTGTCCCGGAATTGGCAACAATTTTATCCGCACCGCAGGCAATTAACAAACCGCCGGAAGCTGCAACCGACCCCATCGACACCACAACTTTTTTTCGTTTTTTCAGTTCAACAACAGCATCGTATATTTCTTGCGAAGCGGCGACACCTCCGCCCGGTGAATCAATACGCAGGACTACAGCCACAATGGAATCATCTTTGCCGAAATCCTCTAATTGCTCGATAATTTCCCGGGAATCGGTAATAACACCTTCGATGGTGACGACACCAATTTGATCGTTCAAAGAAAAGCTTTTTGTCTTACCCGAACGCGCACCAATACCATAGAAGAAAATATACATCACAACTGTCAGAACAATAAGTAAAAGCATTCCTAAAATTATAGGATGTTTTCTCATGCTTTACGCACCCTTCGGTGGATTACCTATCCTTACGTCCGCCAGCGCCTGGGCTAAACTGGAACCTATATTTTCTGTGTTATTAAGATATTGATTCTTCGCCGGAGTGGGGGGCGGGGCTTCCATATCTTTAATGCTTAACCTGATTTTTTTAGCTTTGGCATCGATACTCTTTACATAAGCTGACACGGAATCTCCCACTGAATATAGCTCCGAAGAGCTCTTGACACGTTTCTGGCTTATTTCAGAAATATGGACAAGACCTTCAATTCCTTCTTCAATTTCCACAAAAATTCCGAAGTCGGTAAAGTTCGTTATCTTGCCGGTGACAATACTGCCCGGAATATATTTTTGCGCCAGGTCTTCCCACGGATTCTTTTCAATCTGCTTAATACCCAGAGAAAACTTTTCGTTTTCAATATCCACGTTTAAAACAACGGCCTCGACTTCCTGCCCCTTCTTAAAATGCTCGGCAGGATGAGTTACCCTGTGCTTCCAGGAGATATCGGAAACATGCACCAGACCGTCAATACCCTCTTCAATGCCGACAAAAACACCGAAATTGGTTATATTCCGGACGACACCTTTAACAATTGTTCCAACCTTATATTTTTCCCGAAGTTTTTCCCAGGGATTGGGTGAAGTCTGTTTCAAGCTCAAGGATACGCGCTTGGCTTCCGGATTCACTTCCAAAACAACCACATTTATCGTTTCACCGACATTCAACACTTTTGAGGGATGTTTAATTTCTCTTGTCCAATACATTTCAGATATATGCACCAGACCCTCAACACCCGGTTCTAATTCCACAAATACCCCGTAGTCGGTCAGATTTACAACCTTACCGTTCACCAAAGCCCCGACAGGATATTTTTCAGTAATTTGCTCCCAGGGATTCCCTGTTAGCTGCTTCAAACCTAAAGACACTTTTTCTTTCTCCGGGTCAAAGGAAAGAACCTTTACCGTAATTTTATCACTTTTATGGAAATTTTCCGCCGGTTTGGCAATTCTTCCCCAGGAAATATCCGTAACATGAAGAAGTCCGTCAATTCCGCCCAAATCAACAAAAATACCGTAGTCTGTAATATTTTTAATAATACCTTCGACAACGCTTCCTTCTTTGATATTGCTTAACGTCTCCTGTTTTTCCGTTTCTCTTTCGGCGGCAACAATCGACCTGCGTGACAAAACAACATTATTGCGCTTACGATCATATTTTAATATATGAAAGTCCAGTGTCTGGCCGACAAATTTATCCAGATCTTTGACGGGACGGGTATCTATCTGCGACCCGGGCAAGAAAGCAGTCACACCGATATCAACCGAAAGACCGCCTTTGACTTTTTCAATAACCTTGCCTTTAATTGTATTATTATTTTCACAAACAATCTTAATCTCATCCCATACTTTAAGTTTTGCCGCTTTTTCTCTGGATAAGATCAAATTTCCTTCAGAATCTCTTTTGTCAATGAATACAACTATATCATCACCGACGGAAATATTCATATTCCCGTCTGCATCTCTAAGTTCCTTGGCAGGAATAAAACCTTCGGTTTTCCAACCAACATCAACCATCACGGTATCAGCATTAATCTGGACCACTTTACCGGTTGCGATATCTCCGTATTGTATTTGATTGAGGCTCTGCTCATATAGTTCTTTAAAACCAACATCTTCATCCTGGGACTGAAATGCGTGTACTGCTGAAACTGCTGAATCTTTTTCTACATCATTTTCTTTTGCAAAGTTTGAGTTATTATTGTTAACCATTTAACCAACACCCCCCTATTTTTTATAAGTACAATTTAATTTTTTAACATACTGAAAATTAAATAGCAAGATAATTACTACGTAATTTTCGTTATTTGTTTTTATTTTAGCAGCTGTTATTTATTTGAAACTTGCCGGATGATCTTTTCTACCACTTCCGGTATAGACAATTTTGTCGAATCGATAATGATGGATGATGAAGTCGGTTTTAATGGGGCGATTTCACGTTTTGAATCCTGCTTGTCCCGGGCCAACATGTCTTTTCGAATCGATTGAATCTCGGAGGAATTGCCTTTATTTAATAATTCATTATACCTTCTTTTTATTCTTTCTTCAATATCGGCATCAAGAAAAAATTTATAATCGGCATGAGGAAACACCACAGACCCCATATCTCTTCCTTCCGTGACTATGCCTCCCCGGGCACCTGCCTCTCTTTGCAACTCGAGCAATCTTTGACGAACAACGGGAAAAGTCGATATTTTTGATGCGGCCAGTCCAATTTCTTCCGTACGAAGTTTGTCGCCGACATCTTCTCCATCGACGTACACCTTAATCTTACCTTCAATATTATTCAAATATATTCTGGTGTTGGAGCATAAACTATTGATGGCGTCCATGTCATCCAAAATAATTTTATCCTTTAAGGCCTTATAAGCCAATGCACGATATAATGCGCCGGTATCCAAATATATATATCCCAGTCTTTTCGCCACAATCTTACTCACGGTGCTTTTGCCTGCACCGGCCGGGCCATCAATAGTTATGACCATTTTTTTCCGCATCGATTAATCCTCAATGACGATGACATAAAAAGGCTTTCTTGCTTTAAAGATGTAAAAAGGATAATATTATAAAGAATTATATTAAATTTCGAAGAAAATAATTATGCGGAATTTCATACAAAATCAATACATTTCTCTTGTCTTTGTATTTTTTATTTTATTTTTCCGGGCTACTGTCTGTTTTGCCGAATTCACCATTGATGATGAAAAGAAACTGGGCAAAGAGTTTTACGATAAAATGGTCAAACACCATTTGCTTTTGGAAAACAGACATTTAAATGAATACATAAACAAAATCGGCAATCTGGTTTTAAAGGGCAACAAGCAGGTTCCTTTTCAATTCCATTTTTCCATAGTCAACGATACGGCGATTAATGCATTTGCCACCCCGGGCGGTTATATTTACGTCAACAAAGGCCTAATCAATGCTGTAGAAAACGAAGGTGAATTGGCGGGTGTTATTGCCCATGAAATCGCTCATGCCAATGCCCGCCATATTGCCAGTATCATTGAAAAATCACAGAAGCTTAGTATTGCCACTCTCGCCGCCGTCCTGGCCGGTGCTTTCCTCGGGGGAGGAGGCGAAGCTACTGCGGCGGTTGTCGCTCTGTCCGTTGCGGGCTCAGCCAGCTTAAGCCTGAAATACAGCCGGGAACACGAAGAGGAAGCAGACCGTCTGGGAATAGAATACCTGACGGGGGCGGGATATTATCCGGCCGCAACGGTGGACTTCCTTAAAATTATAAAAAGATACGAGTATATATCCAAGAGCATTCCGTCTTATCTTTTAACCCATCCCGGCACTGACGAACGCATGTTTTATCTCGACAGTCTGATTCTGACAAAATATCGCCAAAAAGGATTGAAAAACATCGTCGGCAACTTAACCAGAATCCAAGCCCTGCTGATACTGGATGGTGATAATTTAAATTCCAGGCAAAAACAGTTGGAAGAATCATTAGCCAAAAATCCCGGAAGCGTCGATCTGTTATATGCTCTTGCCCTCGTTGAAGACAAACTTGGAAAAACAAATGATGCATTAATTCACTATCAGAGAGCGCTGAGCTTATCCCCCCGTGATGTGGACGTTTTAAAATCATTGGGGCTGTTATACCTGAAAATGGGGAAAGCGTATGAAGCGCAGGACTATCTTCTGCGCGCCAGAGCCGTTAACGCCGATAATGATGAAGTTATTCTGGCCCTGGGAAAAGCTTATGACACACAGGGCAAATACGACAATGCCCTGGAATGTTTCTTAAAACTTAAAAACAAAAAAATCGATGACGAAGTCGACATTCATTATTACATCGCCATGACCTACGGCAAGTTAAACATTATGGGCGAATCTCATTATAATTTTGGTTTATATTTCAAAAAAATAAATAAAAAGGACAGCGCCCTTTTTCATTTTAAAAAAGCACTGGATTATTTCCCCCCGGATTCCGCGCGCGCAGATGCCGTCAACCGGGAAATTAAGGCTCTAAACAGTAAAACTA
>JBDKVD010000133.1:0-15104 GCA_039679325.1 Smithella sp. | reverse complement strand
CGGGCTTTAAGATCCAGGTCTTTGATGCTTTTACCGACAATTTCACTTCCGGAACTAACATAAAAAGTTTCAATTGTTCCCTGCGCCAGAATTTGATTGATCTGCTCGAAAGCTTCTTCGGTAAACCTGACTTCCCGGAAAACTCCGTAGGACTTATTACGGATAATATTGCACTGCGCTAAAATTATGCTGTTGGGAATGTGAAACATTCTCAGCACCCTGCTGAGTATTTGAATCGACGTCTCATATTCTTCCGGGATAATGTTATCCGCACCCAGCTTCACCAATTCGTCAATGTCGGCAACATATTTTGTTCGCACAATCACGTGTAAATCACGCTTGATAGTTTTGGCAATATCCAGGCAGCGCTTCGTTAAATAACGGTCGGAAATGGCGATAACCAGCACCCGGGCGTTATCAATGCCGGCATGTTTCAGAATTTCAACATTGGAAGCATCACCCCAGATGATATTTTTTTCGCCTTTTGCTTTTGCCTCTTTTACATGTTTGAAATTAAGATCAATGGTCACATAATTTATGCCTGTGTTTTTCAAAACTTTAATCAGATTCCTTCCGTTGAGCCCCATCCCGCAAATAATAACATGATTATTCAACTGTATTTTATCGTTTTTCACAGAAGCGGGAATGCCTTCAGCGATACTTTTTTGCGCCAGCAAATAATACGCAAGAGAAACGAGCAGCGGCGTGGCAATGAAAGTTAAAACAGAGGCTCCAATGAACCCCTGGTAAATAAATCCCGAAATTATATTCTGGCGCAGTCCCTGAGAAGCCAGAACAAAAGAAAATTCTCCAATTTGCGCCAGCATTACACCCGAAAGGAGGGCAACGCGCAGGGGGTATCTCAGCAGTTTGACCAGGCCAAAGACAATAGCGGCTTTAATAAGGATGATACAAATGGATGCTAAAAGAATGTAGCCGGTGTTTTCCCGCAGAAAATCAACATTGAGAATCATGCCGAGAGAGACGAAAAATACCGACAGGAAAACATCGCGAAAGGGGTTGATGTCGCTGATGATCTGTTGCGTGAAATCCGTATCGGAAAGCGCCATTCCGGCCAGAAACGCACCGATGGCCAGCGACAACCCCAGAGACTCCGTAATCCAGGCAATTCCCATGGCTACAACGACGGAGGTAATCACCAGCACGTCGCGCATGTTCATGCTGACCAGTCCCTCCATCACAAACGGGATGACATAGCGGGCGGCAGCCAGAATAACAACGATAATCAAAATGGACTTGATCATTTTCCAGATGATCAGCAGGACGTCGGGACCGCTGCCGGCGGCAAGAAAGGGTATCAGAAGCATCATCGGCACGACCATCAGATCCTGGGATAGAATGACACCGATGGAAATTTTCCCCTGAGGCGCATCTTCGTCGCTGCGGTCTTTCAGAAGCTTTAATATCAAAGCCGAAGAGCTGTGGGTCAGGATAAAGCCGACAAAAATAGACTGGCTCAAGCTCAATTGCATTGCCAGGCCGATAAACAAGCCTACAGTAAATGTACACAATATCTGCAAACCACCGCTTAAAATGATTTCCGATAAATTTTTCAAAAAGGGGGAAAACTGAATTTCAATACCGATGGTAAAAAGCAGAAAGGCAACACCGATTTCAGCCATGAACTGAATCCCGGCCGTATCATCAATCAGCCTCAGGCCGAACGGTCCGATGATGATGCCGGTGATCAAAAAACCAATAATAGAAGGTAATTTAACCTTGTTGAAAAGGTAAATAACGGGAATGGAAAAACCGAGAATTATTAATAATTCTTTAAAGAAAAGAATGCCTTCCATTTCACATTTCCTTTTTCTTTTGTATTTTATTTGTTTATCATTGATGGCTTAATTTTCCAACATCTTTAAAATGCGCAACACTTGCGGCCAAGAGATGGTCATTCAGGCGACAGGCGGATCAGAACAGGGTTCCCGGATTCGTATTGACATGCAGGCATTTCTTGCCTATATTGCGCCTCATCATGCTACTGAAAAAACTTTTCATAAAGTAAATGGTAAACTGAAAAACAATGACGTTTTTTAAGCAATTTCAAAGAAAAGCAATCATCCTTTTTGCCGCTGTCTGTCTGGTTGTTACCTTCACAGCCGGATTGCACCACCACGAGGACAATTGCCCGCATTTTGATTGTCCTTTATGTATCGCGGCCAATGTATTGTCCTCAGGCAGAGTGGAAGAAGGCGTCTTATTGTTTTTCTGTTTAGCGGCTACTTTTTTTCTGCAACCGAAAGAAACTTTTCACCGCAATTTATCCATATTTTCCATCTTTCCCAACAGGGCTCCCCCTTTATCGTTATCCACGTAATTTATCAAAATTAACAAGTACCTTCGGCAATTGACGCAAAAAGATTGCGCAAGGATTCGTGTGAGTAAAAATCACCCGGTCCGGCTATGCCGCAGGTTTCGCGCGAAACGGCAAGCATTGTTTCCAGCGGGGTATAAGATATCTGTTTTTTATCAAAACAAAGGAGATACCTGTATGAAAAGAGGACTTATTTTTTTAATCCTTCTTTGTTCGCTTACGATGTCCAGCCATGTATTTGCTCAAAGTGATATCGAATCAAGAATACGGGCACTGGAGGAGGTTTTAAAAAAGCAGGCGGAAACTATCAAAGCGCAGCAAATAATGATTGATGAATTAAAAACACAGATTAATAAGACTGAAGTCGTCGCCGTTGTGCCGGAAAGCAAAGAGAAAACGGCGGAAGTTCAACCAGCGCAAAAATCTGCCGGTTTATTCGGCAGCGCCGCAATGTCCAATCCGAATATTTCCCTGGTATTGAACACTTATGGCTACTCATCTAATCTGACGACAGAAGAGGTCCGGAATCGGAGTATAGCCGGATACACCACACAGGGAATAGACAGAAGAAACGGCTTCAATCTGGATGCAGCGGAAGTTGCCTTATATGCGCCGGTGGATTCCTTTTTCAATCTCTATGCCACGATTCCCGTAAAAGAAGAAGGCGCCGAGTTGGAAGAGGCCTACTTTGTTACAACCTGTCTTCCCCAGGGACATCAAATCAAGGGAGGCAAATTTAAAAGCGGGTTTGGCAGGCTTAATTCCCAACATAGCCATGTCTGGGACTTCGTGGATGCCCCTCTTCCTTACCGGGCTTTTATCGGCGATGAGGGTTTCAGTGAAAAAGGCATTCAGTACACCTATTTGCTTCCTTTACCATTTTACACCATTGTCGGCGTGGAAGCGCTACAGGGAGACAACGACATGCTGTTTGGCTCCGATGCGGCCAGCGGAATCCATGCTTATACGGCGTTTGTCAAAGCTTCTTTGGATATAGGCGACAACTCAACCATTCTTTTCGGCCCGTCGGTCTTAACAGGAAAAACAAAGACGGATACAGTCGCCGCCGATTCCGATTTTTCCGGAGACACGACGCTGTACGGGCTGGAATTCACCTATAAATGGAAACCATCGAAAGACCGCGGATTTAAAATACAGAGCGAATATCTTTTGCGGACCCAGTCCGGAGATTTAACTGACACCAATTCAGGCCTGGTGCAAAGCCTCGAAAGAAACCAGGATGGATTGTATTTTCAGGGTATTTATAAACAGGCAAATTGGGAGTTTGGCGCCCGCTACGATGTCCTCGGTCTCTTTAAAGACGATTATACCCTTGCCGGAGAAAAACAGGATTGGGGGCGCCGACCCTGGCGGGCAAGCGGTATGATTAATTATAATTTTTCCGAATTCAGTCTCCTGCGGCTGCAATATAACCATGATGAATCGGATGTAACCGGAAAACCAAACGATGAACTTTTCCTGCAATTTATTTTCGCCATCGGCGCTCATCCCGCCCATAAGTTTTAAGGAGGTGTTACAATGAAAAAACTGTTCATATCTTTTCTCCTTGTTCTGACTCTCGTCTCTCCGGCGGCGGCCAAACTCAATGTTGTGGCAACTCTTCCCTGGATCGGCAGCATTGCGAGCGATCTGGGAAAAGATAAAGTAAACATAAAAGTCCTCGTCAAACCCAATCAGGATCCACACCAGATAGAAGCCAAACCAAGCATGATCCTGGCGGCAAGAAATGCCGATCTCCTCATGTACAACGGACTTGACCTCGAAGTCGGCTTCCTGCCGATACTCATCGAATCTTCCAGAAACAACAGAATTCAGCCCGGGAAGTCGGGAAATCTGGACTGCTCGCAATTTATCAATGCCATTGAAAAACACGAAACAGTGGACCGGAGCATGGGAGATGTGCATCCTCTGGGCAATCCCCATTACCATCTTTCCGCTCGTAATATCATTCAGGTCGCCCGGGGAATGACGCAAGTAATGGCCAAAGCGGATCCTGAAAACGCTGCCTTTTACAGAGCAAACCTCTCTTCCTTTGAAAGCAGGCTGCAAAAGAAGCAAAACCAATGGTCTAAAATACCGCTGAGAGGGAAAAAATATATAGCATATCATAAATTCTTCGAATATCCGGCGCGGGACTACGGTTTTCAGATATTTGATTATGTTGAGGAAAAACCGGGCATCCCTCCTTCGGCACGCCATATCGGGAAACTCATCGCAAGCACGAAAACAACCAAAGCAGACGGTATTTTGACTACGGGGTATTATGGCGTAAAGGAAGTCAACGCGCTGGCCCAAAAGACCGGTTTACGCAGTATCGTTGTTCCCCATGAAGTCGGATCAGCCGCCGGTATCAACGACTGGTTTTCTTTAATGGATGCGGTTTTAAAATCTTTGGAATAGAAAGGTTATTATTATGGAGGCGGCAGGCTTATTACTTTACCCCATTGTTGCGTGCATTATCCTGATTCTGATTCATGCCTACTTCGGCATCCACATTCTGGAGCGGGGGATTATCTTTGTCGATCTTTCGCTGGCTCAATTTGTCGGAGTCGGAGTCGCCTGTTCTTTTCTCTACGGTCATGATGATTCAGTAAAATATGTCCTGCCTGTAACTTTTGCCGTGCTGGGCGCCTTCATCCTTTCTCTTTCCCGCCGTATTTCGAAACATACCAATATCGAAGCTTTTATCGGCGTTCTCTATATCTTTTCTCTGGCGGCAAGCATTCTCATTCTCGATCGTTCCCCGCATGGAATGGAAGAATTCAAGGCAATTTTGAACGGCAACATTATCTGGGTCAACGGCAAAGATATTTTTCACGCCTTTGCCCTGTACGCCGTTATCGGCATTTTTCACTTTATCTTCCGGGAGCGCTTTTTCAGCCTTTCGCGTGACGGAAAAGGCAGTTACTTCTGGGAATTTATATTTTTCCTCAGCTTCGCCGTAGTACTTGCCAAATCAGTACAGATGGCGGGAATTCTGCAGGTATTTGCTTTTCTGATAATACCGGCGCTAATCGGCAGACTGTTTACCAGTAAACCGCTCCGGATACTGATCGGCGGCTGGACGCTGGGCATTATTTCCAGCTTCCTTGGATTATTTGCATCTTACAAATGGGATCTTCCCGCCGCTCCACTGATTGTAGCATCGTTGAGTTTGTTCTTCTTTTTAATGTTAGCAGTTAAAGCAGCGGCAAAATCTTCGGAATAAAATTATAGTTTATTTACAACTTCCGACATAGAATTTGTCTCTTACAGTGTGCTGTGCTATGATTGTCACGTTTTTACTGAGGAAGGACTGCAAATAAAAAAGGAGATATTCAGATGAAAAGATCATGGATTTTTATGATGGCGGCGGCATTGACAATGCTGGTATTTATGATTGGCTGCGGCAAAAAAGAAGAGCACAAAGATATAACACCTGAGATGAAAGGGCCTGCAGCCCGGGAACTCTCGGCAACAATCGTAACTAAATCCGGCGATCAAACCGTATCAATGAAGATATACATAAAACCGGACAAATTCCGCACGGATAATGAAATGGCGGGAGCGTCCACCATCGTCAGAAAAGACCTCAACAAGGTCTGGACGATCATGACTGCTCAGAAAACTTATATGGAAATGGAGGGGATAAATGATAACCAAGCCCCGCAGGCAGCCGAAGAAAAAATCAAAGGGGAAGTCAGTCGTAAAGAAGTGGGCAACGAAACCGTCAACGGTCATCCAACAACAAAATATGAGATAACCACCAAAACGGCCGACACGGTTATGCAGGTTTACCAGTGGTGGGCAAAGGACATCAACTTTCCCGTTAAGACCGCGGCGGTTGACGGAAGCTGGACCACGGAATACCGGGACATTAGTGTCGGCAGCCAACCGGACAGCCTTTTTGAAATTCCCCAGGGTTTCAAAAAAATGACCATTCCGGGAATGCCGGCTGGCATGAAGATCCCGGATATAAAGACTAAATAAATATTTTTTAACAATATTTGTATTGACAAACAAACCGGAAAAACATAGCATTAAGAAAATTAATAAATTACAGGCACTATGAACACGACTACAATTCGACCCATTATAATTAGCAACATAATAATTAGCTTCCCTACAGGAGGACTGGTCGTGGTGTAGTACACTGTTATATCAACGAAATTTAAAACCGCCGCCAGGAATCCTGACGGCGGTTTTTTTTTGAAAGCGAGGATAAAATGACAAAAGATCAGGTTCTAATTTACGACACTACTTTGAGAGACGGCACGCAGGGCGAGCAGATAAATTTCTCAGCAGAGGAAAAACTGCGCATCGCTCAGCGCTTCGATGAAGCTCATTTCCATTACATTGAAGGCGGCTGGCCGGGATCCAATCCGAAAGATCTCCGTTTCTTTGAGATGGCGAAAGATATTAATTTCAAGCATTCCCGGTTGACTGCATTCGGCAGCACCCGCGCGCCGCATATCAAGCCTGCGGCGTGTGCAAACCTTAATGCTCTGGTAAAAGCCGGGACGCAGGCTGTGGCCATATTCGGCAAATCATGGGATCTGCATGTCCACGAAATCCTCAAAATAGATCTGGAAGAAAATTTGCAGATGGTCGGCGATTCCATCAAGTATCTCAAAGATATGGGCAAAGAAGTGCTTTTTGATGCCGAACATTTTTTTGACGGTTACAAGAATAATCCAAAATATGCCGACAAAGTACTCAGGACCGCCCTTGCTGCAGGCGCCGATATGATCGTTCTTTGCGACACCAACGGCGGATCAATGCCCCATGAAATAAGTGCAATCGTGAAAAAAGTCTCTTCTTATATTCCTTTAAGCATGACGGGCATTCATGCCCATAATGACTGTGGACTGGCGGTGGCCAACTCAATCGCTGCGGTGCAGGAAGGGGTCATAATGGTTCAGGGCACCGTCAATGGCTACGGCGAAAGATGCGGCAATGCCGATCTGATCCTGCTTATCGGCAATCTGCAACTGAAAATGGGGAAAAATTGTCTGCCCCCGGAGTCAATCCGTCAACTGTCCAACCTCTCCCATTATGTCAGTGACGTAGCCAATGTGCCGCCGTTGAACTCACGTCCTTTTGTCGGGCGCAGCGCTTTTGCCCATAAAGGCGGCGTACATGTCAGCGCGGTGGCAAAAAATTCGGCGGCTTATGAACATATGAAGCCGGAACTTGTCGGTAATCGCCGCCGGGTCCTTGTTTCCGACCTGGCCGGTAAAAGCAATGTTGAATATAAAGCCAGAGAGCTGGGTATAAATCTGGCCAAAGACGCATCCTTGAGCAAAAAAATCGTCCATGAAGTCAAGCTGATGGAGGACCGGGGGTTTCAGTTTGACGCCGCCGACGGCTCTCTTTCACTGTTGATTAAAAAAGCGATCGGTGAATTTGTTGATCCCTTCACGCTGGAGTGTTTCAGCGTGGTTACATCGCGCACCGAAAACAACCCCTGTCTATCCCAGGCAACCATTAAAATATCCGTAGACGGCGAAGAAGAATTAACGGCCGCTGAAGGAAACGGCCCGGTAAATGCGTTAGATCATGCCCTGCGCAAGGCGTTGACAAAATTTTATCCACAGATTCGGGAAATGCACCTGGTTGATTTTAAAGTACGCACACTGGAGGGCTCGGAAGGTACGGCGGCAAGAGTCCGTGTTCTTCTGGATTCCACTGACGGCACGGAAGTATGGAGTACTATTGGCGTTTCGGAAAATATTATTGAAGCCAGCTGGCAGGCTCTGGTGGACAGTATTGAATATAAACTCAGTAAGGACAAAGCCTGTCAGAGCAAATTTAAACAAATGAACTTGTAGAAAATTGAATAGTTGAAATTTTTCCGTGAAGCTTCAATTGCCATATTTTGCAATTCCTGATATATAGAGCATTTGATAATTAAACATCAGGAACCAGGCTCATGCTCTCGATTAACACCCAGAATCCGCAGATGCGGCTGATTAAAAAAGCTGTTGATGTATTGCGTAATGGTGGTGTTATAATTTACCCTACTGATACGGTTTATGGATTAGGCTGCAGCCTATCCAATAAAAAAGGTATTGAAAAGATTTACGAAATTAAAAGAAGAGACAAGAAAAAACCTCTCAGTTTCATCTGTTCTGACTTAAAACATATCAGCCAATACGCCAAAGTAACTGACTATGCTTACAAAACAATGAAACGTCTTTTACCTGGTTCTTATACTTTCATTCTGGAAGCGTCGCGTCTTGTACCCAAGATTATCTTACCGAAAAGACCGACGACAGGAATCAGAGTACCCGATAATAATATTTGTCTTGCCCTGGTCAGAGAACTGGGACAGCCGATCATCAGCACGAGCGTAAAAACGGCGGAAGGCGAAGATATGGGAAACCCTTATATAATTCAGGAATATTGGAGTAAATTAGTCGATTTTATAATCGACGGCGGCAATATTATCCCCGAACCTTCAAGTGTAATCAGTCTCGTTGATGACAATATTGAAATTATAAGAATCGGAAAAGGCGACGTTAGTGCCTTTATATAAATAAAGGCCCGTCTGCTTATCAGAAGAACAGAATCTGAACAGAATCTGAATGCGTATAAACGCACCTGATTGCAGGCAGGCCAATGAGGACATTTATGAAACATACTATGCTTATTAACGCTGTTCACAAGGAACAGCAGCGGATGGCGACCGTTGATGAAAAGGGCAAACTCATCGAATTCAACATTGAAATGTCGATGAAAGATCGTATCACCGGAAACATTTACAAAGGCAAAGTTCTAAAAGTTGAAAGGGGTCTGCAGGCGGCCTTTGTTGATTATGGTGGAGGCAAAGACGGTTTTCTCCCCCTGCGCGATGTCAATCGCGAATATTTAACCGACCAGGAAAATGGTCAGGGTAACGGCAAACCGGTGCTCAAAGTCGGACAGGAACTGTTGGTTCAGGCTGTGCGGGAAGTAACAGGCAACAAAGGCGCTCTTTTAACTTCCTACATTTCTCTGCCCGGCAGGTACCTTGTTCTAATGCCTAACAAGCCCGGAAGCGGCATATCACGCAAGATTGAAAACGAAGAAGAGCGGCAAAAAATCAAAAACCTGATGGGACAAATTAAAATTCCGGACAACATGGGATTTATTGTCCGAACAGCCGGCATCAACCGCACTAAGCCGGAAATTTACCGCGACTATCAGCATCTGATGCGCCTCTGGAAAGAAATTGTCAAAAAAGCCGAGAGCCTCGTTGGACCTATAATTGTTTATCAGGAGACAGATTTCGGCGTACGCTCTCTGCGCGACTATCTGACCCCGGAAATTGAAGAAATTTTGGTTGACGACTATGATACTTACCGCAAGATGCGTGCATACATGAAAGCAGCCGTGCCCCGTAATGTAAAAATAATTGTCAACTATAAGGAAAAAACACCTCTTTTTGAGCGCTTCGGGCTTGAAGAACAAATAGGCATTATTTATAAGGAACGTGTTGATCTCAAATCCGGCGGCTATATTATCATCAACCCCACAGAAGCGATGATTACCATTGATGTCAACTCCGGACGCGGTTCAAACAAACGTAATATCGAGGAAACTGCCTTTAAAACCAACTTGTTGGCTTGCGAAGAGATTGCCCGTCAATTACGCTTGCGCGACCTGGGCGGATTAATCGTAATCGACTTCATCGACATGATGGAAAAGAAGAATGTTGCTGAAGTGGAAAAAGCTTTTAAAAAAGCATTAAGCCTGGATCGGGCCAGAATCCAGCTCTCGCGCATTTCGAAGTTTGGCCTTCTTGAATTATCACGGCAAAAGAAACAGCCGACTATTCAGGAGATCAGCTATACAACCTGCCCCTATTGCAGCGGCAGCGGTTTCAGACCTTCACTGGAATATGCGGCTTTAAGCGCATTTCGGAAAATCGAATCAGAAGCAGTCAAAGGAATTTATTCCGAAGTCAGAGTTACTCTCCCTCATGACATTGCAAATTATATCCTCAATCAAAAGAAAGCGGAACTTTTAAGATTGGAATCTACCTTCGGGTTAATTCTGCATATTTTCGGCAGCGGCGAAATTCTTTGGGATAAGCTGGAAATGCACAATACCATTAAAGAAAAAGATTTGACCGAACCGGCATTCCAGGATGAAGCAGCACCGGAGGCACAACCGGAAGCTCCGGCAGAGATTACGGTACAGGAAACTCCGGCCGGAGGAGAAGCTCCGGCGATTAAAAAACGCCGCCGCCGTCCCCGCCGCCGGAAGCCGTCGGAAGCACGGCAGGAAAGCAATATCCCCGATGATGTTGCAACCGCAGTTACGGTTTCCGAAAGAACGGATAAACCTGGAAGTGACGTGCCCGAAAATATTGCACCCGCAGCATCTTTGCCGGCGGATGCAAATAAAGAGGAAAGTAAATTTCCTGAAAGTACACCCGCAGAAGCAGTATCAGCGTCTGTTGCCCAAGAAGCGGAAATTAAACCGCTTATTATAACACCGGCAGATCCGCCGATACCGGAAATACCGCCGCCGGAATTAAGTAAACCGGTCGTTCCCAAAGCCGGAAGACCAGCGAGATCGAGGTATAACCGTAAACAGAATCATCCTGAAAAGTAATTTCGTGGCCAATTTTCTATAAAAAGTAGCAGCAAGCAAGGCAGCATAAAACTTTTTACAGGGGGAAGGACGTCAGGAGGATTTATGTTCTACAAACAAAATAATTCCGGCTACAGGCAGGCAGTACCCGGCGTATGGATGAAAACCCTGGTTTACGGAGAGAAAACTCTCTTTACGGAGTTTAAACTGGAGGCGGGCTTTACATTACCAAGGCATGCGCATGAACATGAACAGACCGGTTACCTGGTCGCGGGAGAAATTAAACTCACCATCGGGGAAACAACCTACGATGTTTTGCCTGGTGACAGCTGGTGCATTCCCGGGTCAGTTGAGCACGAAGCCAAAATCATTGCCGATTCCGTGGCTATCGAAGTCTTTTCTCCCGTGAGAAAAGATTATTTACCCCGGTCAGAAAAATAGCAATTTTCCCTATATATTTGCGGCCAGACTGTAAACATCCACCCGGCAATATTCTTTAAATCCCGCCTGCTGATAAACACGCATACCGTCGGGCGACGACTGCAAAGTGGCGAATCGAGCCCCGGCCTGCCTGGCATACCGCAGAGTCGCCTGCATCAAAGCCAGACCGATTCCCTTTCTTCTATGCTCAGCCAGCGTACAAACAAAATAAATACCCCCTGCGCTCTCATGCAGAAACAATAATAAAGTTGCTACCGGTTTTTCATTCCACAAGGCGAGAAATAATTTTTGCGGCGAGTCGGGATTCAAATTGAATGTAGTGGTAAACCTATGATATTGCTGTCTTGTTTCCAGCGGAAAATCAAACCCGGCAAATGAAACCTCCTCCCACAAAGCCAGATGGTCTTGATTCCCGACCTGTATAATCTGCAACCTCTCATCACGCTGCTCTTTGTATAATGTGTTTAAAGCTGTATACAGTGAAGGAATACTGTCAACAACAGCAAAGCCCTCCGCTCTCAGCATGTCATTGGTCATTTGTGACTGCGCGCCGGGAAACACCCACCACCAGAAAGGCAGACCGTTTTTCCGGAAGTGGCTCTTACTATCCTGAATCGTTTTACCATCGCCTACAGTAAGAGGTTTTTCATTCCAGACCATGTTGAGATCGGCGGATTCAATATCCGTTCTCATGGCCCAGATCGAACCGCTGTTGTAAGTTGATGAATTGAGACTACCCCAGTAGCGGCAATTGGCAAAAAAAGTTTCTTCGATAGACTTGATGATATTCACGAATTATCAAAAATGAGAAAAAATTATTTTCTTGCCCCACCGGTAGGATAATTTTGAAAATTAGTCTTTATCTTTGGATTTTCGAAATCTTCCCTGGTCATTTTGGAAATCGTTTCCGCCGCCATAATATCCAGTTTTAATCTTTTAATTTTGGCATCATAAGAAGGCAACGCTTTCTTATAGCGCTGCCTTTGTGCCACTTCCATAAACGGCTGGTCTTTGAGCTGCTTCAGCATGGAATCTCTTGTCGCGATAGTTTCCGCCAATATTTGTTTCAGTTGAGCGATCCGGTCACCGACATCATTGTGCTCAATAACATTGGGTTTAACCAGGTCCTGTTCAATTTTGGCCTGTGATATTTCCGGTCCGGCCTTGGGCATTGAGGGTTTGCCAAAAACCGCGGGGTTTACAGTTTTAGGATCAAATGCCTTCTGTGGAGAAGGAAGCGGGAAAGAAGCCTTTTCTACAGCGGGCGTCGGCTGCTCTTCTTTCGGTTTCAGCTGTGATTTTAAGCATACATCGATAACGAATGTGCCTTTTTCCGTCTCAAAGGGCAGGACAATACTGGGACCGGAAACGATATGGCGCACCATGTGCTGCTTGCCGTAAACAATAGTCGGTATGGCTGCAAAGACTTTCAGGTCATCTTTTTCCATCAGTTTTCTGGCAGCTCCGGAAATGATGTTGGTAAGCTCGCCGGCTGTATCCAAGACCTCTTTATTCATTTCCGTATGACTTTCGCCCAGCATATTGTTGGCAATATAAATAATGCATTCTTCACTGAAAGAAAGAGCAAGGGATCCAACGGCATCCCCCGTCATACCAATTATTCCGGACACATCGCCGCAGGCGGTGTCATTTGTCTTAACATACGGTTTGCCGGCCATGGGTTTGATGGAGGCCATTTTTTCCAATACTTCGAGAGTACCGTTCAAAAAAGGGTTGATGAATTTGACATCCATATTAAATAATAAGTCCCCGTTAATATTGTCTTAATATTTTGTTCCATTCCTAAATCAAGCGCCTTTTGTTGGCGTCGTCGTCGACTTCCTCAACGTATGTATAATACGCCTCGTCGCCTCTGTCCCCCGCCGGCGGGGGTAGGGGGTGGTTGCCGCCGCGGTATCATCATTGATTTAGAAATGGAATTAGATACCCGGCTGCATTCAGGCACAGTGGGCAAGTCTTGTCCAGCTGCAATTATTCCATTGTTCGTCAATGTGACCTTTAGTCTTAACTGACGGATTCAATCCGCATTTAACTGCAAAGTATTGATGAAACGCCAGAGAACCGGTCAATTCGGGATGAAATACGGTTACCAGTATATTTTTGCTTTCCGCCGCAACAATGTAATCGTCAATTTTCAGCAATACATTAACTTCTTTTCCGGTCTTCAGTATTTTAGGTGCGCGGATAAAAGTCAGGGGAACCGGCTCTTCCGCCACCTGCGGAACCAGGGCTTCGATCTTAAAGCTGTCCAGTTGACTGCCAAAACTGTTGCGTTCTATTTCAATATCAATCAATCCCAGACAGGAATCTTCGCCGACAACCTGCTTTGCCAGTAATATGGCGCCGGCGCAGGTACCCCAAATTTTCATTCCCCGCGCATAGGCATTTAATAAAGGCTCCCTGATTTTGAAAATATTGATTAAGCGGGACATACAGGAACTTTCACCGCCGGGAATAATCAGACCCGCTAAATTATGAAAATCAGATGATTGCTTAACTTTTCTGGAGACAATTCCCAGGCGTTGCAAGTGATCCAGATGCTCACAAACTCCGCCCTGCAAATCAAGTATGCCAATAACACCTGTCTTTTTTTTCTTCTGCTTATCCATATCGTAACGATGAAGCTCTTATAGAGCTGCTGCTTTTATTCCAATTCGGAATTACCACCCGCGTTTAGCCAGTATCTGATCATCTGGAATTTGCGATATCTCCAGACCGGCCATGGCTTCTCCCAATCCCATCGACGCCTTCAATACTTTCTTGGGATCATTAAAATAAGCAGTTGCTTTAACGATAGCGACAGCGCGCAACTCGGGATCCTTCGATTTGAAAATACCTGATCCTACAAAGACTCCGTCACAGCCCAACTGCATCATCAGAGCGGCGTCGGCGGGAGTAGCAATACCGCCGGCGGCAAAATTGACTACAGGCAGCCTCCCCAGTTCTTTCACTTTCAGCGCCAGTTCGTAAGGCAGACCGTTGGCTTTGGCAAAACCGGTTACCTCTTCCACCGGCATCTGGGTAAGTTGACGGATTTCGCGGTTCATTGTTCTCATATGGCGAACAGCCTCGACCACATTACCGGTTCCCGCCTCACCTTTAGTACGAATCATAGCCGCACCTTCAGCGATCCGGCGCAACGCCTCTCCCAAATTGCGGGCGCCGCAAACAAACGGAATGGAAAATTTTGTCTTATCAATGTGGCATTCTTCATCCGCCGGTGTCAACACTTCGCTCTCGTCAATATAATCGATCCGCAATGCTTCCAAAATTTGCGCTTCCACAAAATGACCTATGCGGGCTTTGGCCATAACCGGAATCGATACTGCCTTTTTGATTTTGGCAATCATCGCCGGGTCGGACATCCGGGCGACTCCACCGTCCTTGCGTATATCGGCAGGCACACGCTCGAGAGCCATTACCGCGACTGCTCCGGCTTCTTCGGCAATTTTGGCCTGTTCTACATTGGTTACATCCATAATGACGCCGCCCTTTAACATCTGCGCCAGTTGTATATTTAATTCATACCTTTTTGCATCCACTTAAATCGCCTCCTAGATTTAAAAAATATCTTTTATTATATTATTTTTATGAAAATAATTTATGTAAATCGTGATTTCTTATGCAATGCTTGATTATATTCGTCAAGCACAATTATCGTAAATACCAAGTCGCATTCAAAGCATAACGAGGCGGCAACCACCCCCAACCCCCGCCAGCGGGG
>JBDKVD010000132.1:0-41221 GCA_039679325.1 Smithella sp. | reverse complement strand
GGCTGGTTGACGGTTTATGGGCTGTGCCCGTCGATATCCAAAACATCACCGCTTCACTGACCTTCGATGCTTCGACAAATTCGGGCACGGGCGATGCTACAATGGAGTTTAAAATGGGGCGTTATGCAGGCTGTCCCATTTTTGATCTTCGGCAGAACATCACCGCCGCGTGGCTGGATGGAGTCGCCTTACCGGTCGCGAAGCTTGCCTGGCATAACTTCGGCGGAGGCGCAAACGCCGATTTGCGCATTGTGGAGACATCACTGGCGGCAGGTTCCGTGCACAATCTGCAGATAACATATCAGATCGGTATTCCCCAGGCATCGATGGCAGGCTCATATCTTCCGGCAATCCAGTGGAGCGCCGGCCCCAGACTGGCCTTCAATTTCGGTTTTACGGATCTGGGCCCGGGACGTTATCTGGAATCATGGGTGCCCGCGAATCTGATTTTCGATCAGTTTGAACTGGATATCGAATTGCGTCTCCAAAACACAACAGTCGTTCATAGCGTCATTACAAACGGCACTGTGTCATCGCTTGGCACGAATCACTGGAGAGTTAACTGGCCGGCACGCTCTACCGCTTTTTCGCCGCTTTTGGAACTGCGCGCCCAGGACACACTGGCCGGTGCTAACGACACGGTAATCTTGCCTGTATCAGGTCAAATAGTTTCCATTGAAGCCTGGAATCTTCCCGGCAATCCCCAGAGCCCTTCGAGCGGCGCTAATCTGCCCCTGGAAATAGATCACATCAAAACATACCTCACAAACAACGAAAACTCTAATGGTTCCTACCCACACGGCAATCGCTTCGTCGCTTTCCTGCACCGCGGCGGTATGGAATACGATGGAGGAACGACAGCCACAACAGATTCTTTGCAGCATGAAGCATTTCACAGCTGGTGGGGACGAGGCGTCAAGCCCGCCAGTCAGCCGGATGCCTGGTTCGATGAGGCCTGGACGGTTTACAATGACGAAGGCGCTGCGGGATCCCAGGCCTTTAATTTTACCGATCCCCCTGTAACACTGTGTTCGCGCAATCCATGGATTCGCAGCACGGCACAGGGTGCTTATGATCTCGGCAACCGCTTCTGGAGAGGCGTAGCCGCATTAATCGGTGTAAATACCTTAAAGGCACTGATGAGTGATTTCTACAAGCTCCAGCTTCGTAAACTGGTGACCACGACCGACATAGAGCAGTTTCTCATCTGCCGTACGGGAAATACGCAGCTGGTGGATGCGTTTCACCGCTTTGTTTATGGATTTGCCAATCCGGCGGCGACGCCTGACGTCTGGCTCCGCGACGATCCGGGGCACACGGGGCCGGATGCGTGGTCTGGAGCTTTCTGGAATTCGCCGGATCTCTGGGTGCGCAACAAGGACGACGGCGGAACTGCGCATCAGCCCCCGGAATATGGCCAGGCGAACTGGTTTTACGCCCGAGTTCGCAACCGGGGAACGGCAACAGTACGTCACTTCGTTGTCACATTTAATGTAAAACAATACGCGGGAACCGAATTTCTCTATCCCAATGATTTTCTGCCCTGCGTCGCTGCCGCTTCCGGCTTCGATCTGGCGCCGGGCGCTTCCGTGATACTTCAGGCCCGATGGCCGCGCAGCCTTGTACCTCCTCCCGGTGCGCACGCCTGCCTGCTGGCCACCGTGTTGACAAAAGGAGATCAACCTCTTGCCGGTCGTCATGTGTGGGAACAAAATAATCTGGCTCAAAAGAATCTTACCGTTGTTGACCTGAAACCCAACACGTGGTTTGTGCTGCCTTTCGTCGCAGCGAATATGCATTCCGTGGTGACCAGGCGCTTTTATATGGAGCTGATCAGGCCCAAAGCGCAACTTAAGCTGGAGGCCAGTCTGATGCATGCCTCACCGGATGTATTCAAACGTGTCGCCGACCTGGAAATCACTCCCTTTGCAGACAGGCCTTCTGCAATTGATAAGGATAGGATAAAAGATCTGGACTGTGCCGGTCAAGTGACATCAACAGTCAATCGTGCAGGAGAACTGACACGGATGCTTACTTCTGAACATCCTGAAATGTTGAAAAATAATCTTCCGAAGGGAGTCGAAGTAAAATTCCCTGAGGGTGCTGTAGCAAGAATACCAATCTCCGTACGCCGGCAGGAGCAATTGACCTTTGGCCTGAGGCTGAAAGTCCCGCCAAATGCACGCAAGGGAGACGTAATTCGTACAGATCTCGTTCAGCGCGACGTAAGAAGCAGGCGAATCCTGGGAGGCATAGCCGTTCAGATCAACGTCGTCTAACAGCCCGTGGTTATGTGCGGACTTTGAGCGCTTGACCCGACCCACACGTCTAATAAAGGAGAACCGGAACATGTCTGAAGACAAAGAAATCGTCCCATTGGAAGGAGAATTGGTTACTAATGATACCGACGACGACACTGAATTGGCGGCGTTGTTCGACAATATGTCCGAGGTGATACAGAAGTCGTTAATGGCCTTTTTGACCCAGAACATTCGAGACGCAGACATCACAGCCCGCGCCGCGGATGCACTGTATAACCAGGGGAAAGTGCATACTTCACCGGACGAACAACTTGTTTTAGATATGCTGAGGCACGTAGCCACCCTGTACACTCCTTTAACACGGGCTATGGTGTTCCAAATGGAAGGGCGGTTTTCTTACGCCCTTGATGAAATCGCGAAAGGTCTAGCCATCTCAAACGAAGCTATCGCCATCATCCGGGAATATGCACTGCTCCCTGGCGCGGACAAAGACCTGATCGAAACGTACAGCCCGATCCTCAGCATCTTTCCGATCCTTTTCAGTGGCATGGACGCCTGCATTCGAGCGGACATCGTCGGTTACCAGGGGAATATTCGTCGGTATAAAGAGTTGCTTCGGACAGCAGTTCATAAGTATCGTCAAGTAGAAAAGCTTCCATCAAGCCTCAACCAGATGTTTCTAACACTGGTCAACATGTACTCGACTATAGCGGATCGTCTGGAAACTCGAGCCGACTTCTTCGCCTCGGATCAGGAGCAACGCTACCTGATCCCCAGTGGTAACAAGATATTCATTATCCATGGTCACGATGAAGCGAAGTGGCGCGAACTTCGCGACCTTTTGGAGGATCAGCTCCATCTGACAACAATCGTGCTCGAGGAGGAACCGGGAGCAAGTGAAACACTGATTAGAAAATTTGAGGAATTTGCGGATGATTGTTGTTATGCTTTCGCGATACTAACCCCGGACGACTTCGTTCAGAAGAAAGGCAAGAGTTACTTTCAGGCACGGCCGAACGTTCTCTTAGAGCTGGGGTGGTTTTACGGACGCTATGGTCGAGACCGCGTCTGTATCATTAAGAAGTCCAAGACAGAGATTCCTTCGGACCTGGCGGGAATCCTGAGCATCGACTTCCACGATAATGTCTCGGAAGGACTTATGAAGATCCAAACTGAACTCCAGAAAGTCGGTATTATCAACGGTGGCACCTAGTCGTCAACAAAACGATCCACAAGCTCCCAACAGCCGACACAACGGTGAACTTCAGATTGGGAGTGATAACATTGTCTTAAATATGATGAAAGGCGGGTGCATTATGAGCTCCGGATTCCAGACTGCTCCAGTAAAAAAGGACGGAACAAAACATCTTTGTTTTGTTTTATGTTTTATCGCTTTTTTACTTGGCACAACATTTTTGTCAGGCTGCGCCAATTTATCTGCCGTTCGAACCTATGCTGACGAAACTAAAAAGCTTTCGGCCGCATTTGAACCCATGCTTGCCGGATCCACCTCAAGTTGTGTGGAGAAATTCAAGCTAAAAAAGATGCTCACTTCCCGCAATTTTGATGCGGCGGCGGCGGAGCAGACAGCAAGATTGCTCTGCGGGCCCATTGATGAAAACAACAAAATTATGTCCGATACCAACTCGCTCCTCGAGCAGTATGCCGACACGCTGGCGGCTCTTGCTAATGACACACTTCCTTCCTACAGAAAGGAACTCGGGGGCATCCAGAACTCCTTGAGCAAAGTGAAGCGCTCCGGTACTCAGGAGAGTCTGATCGATGAAAAGAAACTTGCATCTATTGTATCACTTACCGATTTCTTGAGCCGCGTCGTTACACAGCGTATGCAAAAGGCCGCCATCCGTGATCTTCTCAATCACGAAGAGGCGATTATAAATATCACCGATGCGCTCAAAGATTACGCCACCCTCAATTACAGAAGTTGGTTGAAGGATGAGAAAAGAGAGATTATTGTCTTGCGCAAATCGTTGAAAGATACAGCAAAAACTGAACCTCTGGCTTCGAACTATTTGGATACTTTATTGTTAACCGAGGAAAAGCAGATCGAGGCGAGAGACAAACTGGTGGACACATTCGTCAATGCCGTAGACAAACTCCAGAAATCGCATTCTGAGCTTTTGAAGAATTTTAATACGATTGATGCCAAAGACCTGGTAACGCAGTTGATAGACTATAAAAATGAAGTATCAAAATTACGTAAACAAATGAGTGAAGCCTTCTGATTTTCCTATGAAAGGAGATGAGCCAAATGGCAGAAAAGACAATTCTTCCAGAAAAAGAAGCCTATGAGATCGCGGATAAATTTGCGCTTATTTCAGCTCAAATACTGGAATTTCGTATAGAAAAGCGGGAACCGCCTTTATCCGACGAAGATGCCGCCGAATTGGAAAAATATGAAGACAGCCTGGACGCGCTGGTTGTTTTGTTCAGAAATTACGGCATTCAGTTAATCGGGAAAAAGGCCAATGAAGCAACAGTTGAACTAAGAAATGCTGTTGAGGCAGGCAAAAAAACACTTAAGCAGGTGAATACAATCAAACAAGCCATCAATATCGCCGGTGCCTTAGTTGATCTGGCAGTTGCTGTCCTGTCCAGAGAACCAAAAGGAATACTTAACGCAGCCCAAAAAGTTATGGCGGCAATCCAATAAACAACTGCCGTATAAAAAACGAAGCTTAACTGCCGGACTATTTTATAACTTTAATTTCGAATATTCTTGGCCATAATTTGCCGGTAACAAAGATTCTATCACCTTCCGGATCGTAGGCGATTCCGTTTAAAACGTCTCTTCTTCCTGATGGAGGAAGCAAATCCTGCAAAGAACTTAAATCAATCCAGCCCAATACTTTTCCTGTCTGCGGCGAGATTCGGGCAATAACATCAGTCGTAAAAACATTGGCCCAGATTTCGCCCCGAATAAATTCCAGCTCATTGAGATATTTTACCGGCATTTTTCCGTCCCGGACTTGAATCCTGCGGATAACTTTGAATGTTTTTGGATTTGAAAAAGTAATAACCGGTGTTCCGTTGCTCATAATTAAAGATTTTCCATCGGATGTTAATCCCCACCCTTCGCCCTGGTAGGAAAATCTTCCTGTTTTTTTGAAGCTGCTCAAATCATAAATAAAACCGGTTTGATTAAGCCAGGTGAGCTGATAAATTTTCTTATCAAAAATCGCCATGCCTTCGCCAAAGTATTCTTTGCCGAGTTCAAATTTTTTAATTACTTTTCCTGAATTCAATTCGACCTTTTTTAAAGCCGAATTGCCATTGAGGCCGGTGGATTCATATAAGTATCCCCGATGATAGACAAGACCCTGGGTAAAAGATTCCGGATCATGGGGAAAGATGTTGCTAACATTAATTTTTGATATTGGCGCTTTTGTATTTTTTAAAAGATTGAATGTCGATATTTTCTGATTTTCGGCATTTGCCTGCGTCAAACTGATAAATAATAATATCAGTGACATCAAAAAATAAGAACGTAAATATCTCATCTAGAAATCAACAAACCCGATTTCCCTGGCATATTCAAATTGCCGCCTCCAGGGTATACCGGGATGGGCCTGATCAATATGAGCTGCGCCTACTAAAGAGATGGATTCCGCATCAGCCAGTACCGGATGATAAGCGCTGAGAAATCCAATGTCCCCGGAAATTTCAGGGTGATTTCCCGGCAGGCAGTCACATTCCGTCACAATATTGATCAAGGCGTTGACAGCCACTGTCTTATTCGAAATTATTTTCCAGATTGCAGCGGCGGTTTCGATCAGTTTTTCCTGGAACACATCAATATCGGTATCCCATCTTATCTTTATTGCCGATACCGGACACAGGGCGATGCATTGGGCGCAGCCGATGCATTTTTCCAGATCATAAGTGGGATATTTATTATGGGCTATTGCGGCGGCGCCGGTCGGACAGACATCAACACATTCTCCGCATCTCAGGCAGGAATCCTTGATGAGCTCCGGTTTTGCGTCCGCGTGCATGCGCTGTTTTTGCGCCCGGGATGCCAGGCCCATAGAGATGTTCTTGATCGAACCGCCGAATGCCGCTTCCATATGGCCTTTAAAATGCGAGAAGATCACAAAACCGTCGGCATCCTCTACAACTTTTCCCGTTTGCACCGTTTCAAAATGCTTAAAACCGGCAGCAAGATCAATAACGCTTTTACCATTCAATCCGTCGCCGATTTTTACGGGGCAACCTAAATATTTCTCCGTGAAACCATGCTGTGCGGCCGTATTTAAAGAATCACAGCCGTTGCGGCGGCCGCCGGAATATAGAACCGTCGTATCCACAACAAATGGTTTTATTCCTTCCGCCTGAAGCCATCTGACAATTTCTCTGGTATATACCGGCGGCAAAAAATTCTCGTTGCCTTTTTCACCCCAGTGCAGCTTGATTCCTACGTTGTCGCCGCTTTTAAACGGCTTTTTTGTTTTTTCCAAAACAGTTTTCAACGCCTTTAGTCTTGATTCTTCAGTATTGGAGCATTTCTGAAATTGAATTGTTGTTTTCATTTTTCAAACAACCTCCTTCCCAGTTTGGCATCGACAGCTCTGAGATAAACGGGAATAAAAGCAATCGGATCAAGCAATTCATTTTGCTGATATTTTTCACGCCCTAAAATACCGACAGTACAAGCCCGGATATGCTGATGCGAAATGGAGGCAATTTTTGCTGCTTTTGCTTTTTGTGTAAGGAGATCACGGTATTTTATCGCGCCTTCGCCGACAAATATTATATTTTGATCCACATCAGGCAAAATATCCTGGGGATCAACGACAATTTCCGGTGATATTTGATTTAACAGCCCATTATCATTATATCTGTAAGAAGCAGTATAAACCTGACCGCGGCCGGCATCCATTACGGGACAAATCAAGTCGTCAGTGCCGGTTACATTTAAGGCCAGAGACGCCAGGGAGGATACTCCTGCCGAAGGTTTTCCGGTGGCAAACAGTAACCCTTTCAGCGTGCTGACTCCGACACGCAGTCCTGTAAATGATCCCGGCCCCAAAGTGCAGGCAAACAGATCAATATCCTCGATTTTCAATTTTAATTGTCTCAGGGCCTGATCTATGGAGGGAAGCAGTGTTTCCGAATGATTCAACCCTGAATTTATAAGAGCATCATACAGAATTAGATCATCCTGCATTATTGCAACTGCAACGGTTTTAAAAGAAGTATCAAATGCGAGAGTAAGCATATTATTTGAAGTATTTTAAAATATCATTAATTATCGGCAGGTTCATTCGCTCGATATCAATCATGATAACGAATAACATTAATAAAGCTAAAATGGCAAATCCTACCTGTTGGGAGATCTCCTTCACTTTTATACTGATCTCTCTTCGGATGACCATTTCTATTGCGTAGAACATAATATGCCCCCCATCAAGAACGGGAATGGGAAAAAGGTTAATCACACCCAGATTGATGGACAGCAATGCCATAAAAAGTATGAAAGGAATAATACCTTCTTTTACCTGGGCACCGGCAACCTGCGCAATAAAAATCGGACCGCCCAAAGTTCGCGGCGAAATTGTACCCTCCACCATTTTGACAACGGCGAGAACCGTAAGCTTGCTGATCTCCCAGGTTTTTTCACAAGCTGCAATCACTGAATCCCAGGGATCCTTTTTCTCTATAATTGTTTTTCCGGAGGGAGAGACTCCAATGAGGTATGCAGCCACTTCTTCGCCAAATACATTTTGGGATTTCGTTGCCTTGGGTTTAATTAAAAAACGTTTCTTTTCAGTTTTTCTCTCAACTACAATTTCCGTTTCCTTGCCCTTTCCTTCGGCAATTAGAGGCCTCAAGTCCTCCCAGCGCTTAATTGTTTTACCATCAATGGAAATTATTTTATCGCCGCTTAACAGCCCCGCCTCGTATGCGGCGGATTGTTTTTGCACTTCGCCGATTTCAGTCGTCATGCTCGGTACGCCATACATGAAAATAATGATGAATATAACCAGGGCCAGCAAAAAGTTAAAAAATGGTCCGGCAAAGACAATCAACATCTTCTTCCATGTTGCCTGCTTCAAAAAAGATCTTTTTTCATCTTCAGGCGGCAGTAATTCATCCCCTGATTCACCCAACAGTTTGACAAATCCGCCCAGGGGAATCCAGGAGAGTACATATTCCGTCTCCCCGATTTTTTTACCGATTATTTTCGGGCCGAAACCGAGCGAAAATTTCACCACACCGACACCGCAGGCTCTGGCGGCCAGAAAATGCCCCAATTCGTGAATAAAAATTAAGACTCCAAGTAGTACAATTACTGATATTAAGCTGATCAATATGTTCCCCTCTCAATTATTTCTTTTGCTTGCATTCTCGCCCATTTGTCTGCCTGCAGTATTTCTTCCAAGGCTGGTTTTTTTACAGTCTTATGCCTGGAGAGAACTTTATCAATTATTTCAGGTAAATCAACAAATTTAATTTTCTTTTCGAGAAATGCCTCAACAGCTATTTCATTGGCTGCATTTAAAACAGCCGGCAATGTCCCTCCGCAAGTTCCGGCTTCATAGGCCAGCCGGATGCAGGGAAACTTCTTTATGTCCGGTTTAAGAAATTCCAGATTTCTTGTTTTTACAAGATCCAAAAGGGGCAAACCATTTATTATTCTTTGCGGGCAAGTCAAGGCATAGGCAATCGGTGTTCGCATATCCGGGATGCCCATTTGGGCCAAAAGGGAGCCGTCAACAAATTCCACCATGGAATGCACAACGCTTTGCGGATGAATCAAGATATCGATTTGCTTCATTTCTAAGTCAAAAAGCCATTTGGCTTCAATAACTTCCAATCCTTTGTTCATCATGGATGCGGAGTCGATGGTGATTTTCTTTCCCATTTTCCATCTGGGATGCTGGAGCGCCTGGCTTATGGTTACCTTTTTAAGCTCACTTCTTTTATAATTTAAAAATGGACCACCGGAAGCCGTCAATATAATCTTTTTGATATTCTCATGCTTTTGTCCCTGCAGACATTGAAAAATTGCGCTGTGTTCACTATCTACCGGCAGGATGTTAACTCCTTTTTCTTTTGCTTTTTCCGTAACAATGTCTCCGGCCATAACCATTGTTTCTTTATTGGCTAACGCAATATGTTTTCCAGCGTCAATTGCCGCCAGTGTGGGAAGCAAACCGGCGGCACCGGATATGGCCGAAATAACAATGTCGGCATCGGTAAACGTAGCAACTTCCTGCAATCCTTCCTGACTTGCGACTATTTTTGTCCTGATTTTTGGAGTTAGCCGGTTGCGGAGTTCAGCGGCGCTTTGAACATCACTTACGGAAACTATTTTAGGCCGGAATCTCTCAATTTGCTTATACAGTAGTTTGATGTTTTTTCCTGCAGCCAAAGCCACAACACGGAAACGCCCGGGATTTTTCTCTATAACATCCAGAGCACTGACTCCAATTGAACCCGTTGATCCTAAAACAGTTACCTTTTTCATTCAGCCAATCACATAAATTCGATAATAATAAACAAAGGGAGCGATAAAAAGAATGCAATCCAGTCTGTCCAACAAGCCTCCATGACCGGGCAACAGGGAACTTGCATCCTTCAACCCATAATTTCTCTTGATTGCGGATTCACTGAGATCTCCCAACTGACCGATAATGCTGCCTGTAAAGGCAAGAATACCTGTTTTCGCCAAAGAAATTTCGGGAAAGATAAAATAACGGAAGATCAAACAGGCTATAGTGCTTCCCAAAATTAATCCGATTGTACCTTCCACCGTCTTAGCCGGGCTGATTATGGGACTTAATTTATGTTTGCCGAAATACTTACCTACATAGAGAGCTGTTATATCTCCGGCAAATGCCAGTACTAAAACAAACAAAATCCACAAAATCCCTTTTTCCAAACCTCTGAGCAAAATAAAATGAGATAACAAAAACGGTATGTACATTACACCCAGAACAACTTTGGCAACTGTCATGACATCGAATGATGCGTCTTTAACGGAAGACAGAAATAAAATGAATGTAAGTAATATGCAGAAAGCCAGGACAGGCACAACAAACTGACTTCCGCCCAGAAAAATGACGAGTGGAATTATGACGGCAAAAAACGTTCCTTCAATCTTTTCTTTAAGAAATCCTTTACCCAAAACGATATTATTGTATTCCCAGATTCCGCCAACCGCAACGATAATGATCAACACCGCCAGAGCAAAGGATGAGGCAAAAACAATAATTCCAAAGATTACAGTCGCTAATATTAAACCTGTGAGCCATCTTTTTGCCAGGATACTAACCATAGTTTGTTCTTTTTTTAATTGGTTTGTTACTTTTTAATATCTTTTTCCAACTGTTCACTGGTCAGGCCGAAACGTCTTTCTCTCTGTTGATAAGCGGCAATCGCCTGCAAAATATCTTCCCTTTTAAAATCGGGCCAAAGGACATCAGTAAAATAAAGCTCCGTGTAAGCCAGTTGCCACAGCAAAAAATTACTGATGCGGTGCTCTCCACTTGTACGTATCAGCAAGTCGGGATCAGGCATAGCGGATGTCTCGAGATAGCGGCCAAACGTATCTTTATTAATGTCATCTATTGTAAGTTTATCATTGTTCAAATCCTGAGCCAACTTTTTTACTGCAACGATAATTTCGTCTCTGCCGCCGTAGCTCAACGCCAGATTTAAAATCATTTGATCATTTTTTGCCGTTAGCTCCTTCGTTTCTAAAAGTTTTTCTTTAACATTTGAGCTTAAATTATCTATTTTGCCGATCGTCGTGAGTCTTATTTCCTGTTTTTGCAATTCCAGCAATTCTTTTGTTAAATACTCTTCCAGAAGCGACATTAATGCTGAGACTTCTTCTTCAGGACGTCCCAGGTTTTCTGTAGATAAGGCAAACAGGGTAAGATATTTTATACCGATTTCACGGCATGTTCTCACAACGGTTCTTACTGCCTGAGCACCTTTTCTATGACCGCGAATTCTTCCCATAGCATGTTTTTTTGCCCAACGGCCGTTGCCGTCCATAATAATTGCAATATGTTGAGGCAAATTATCCATGTTAATATTCATCAAAAAATGAACCTCTATTCCGGATCATCAAAAACAAATGGGGAGCTGAAGGCTCCCCATTTGTTTAAATGTATACATCTAATTCTATATTTCCATTATCTCTTTTTCTTTTGCTGCAAGAATTTTATCAGTTTTTTGAATACCGGCATCCGTTAATTTCTGGACTTCATCCTGCGCCGTATAAATTTGATCTTCCGCCATTTTATTGTTCTTTTTAGCATCCTTTAATTCTTCATTCGCATCCCGGCGGGCATTGCGCAGTTTAATTTTAGCCTCTTCCGCCATTTTCTTTACAACTTTAACCAGTTCCTTGCGGCGTTCTTCAGTCAACGGCGGGATGGAAAGTCGAATGATTTTGCCGTCATTAGAAGGCACCAAACCCAAATCCGACTTTTGAATTGCTTTTTCAATGGCGCCCAGTGCCGTCACATCCCAGGGAGTAATAACAATTAAACGACTTTCCGGTACGGAAAGTGTTGCCACCTGAGCAATAGGTGTTGGCGCGCCGTAATAATCAACCTTGATCCCATCCAGCAACGAAACGGAAGCCCTTCCTGTGCGAACCCTGCTGAATGATTTATCCAGGGCGGATATTATTTTTTCCATATCATCTTGCAGCTTTTGAAAAATCTGATCTTTCATATTATTCTCCTACGTAAGTACCAATTTTTTCACCGCAAATAGCACGTCTGATATTGCCTTTCTTTTGCATGTTAAAAACAAGAATTGGCAGATTATTATCCCGGCAAAGCGATATTGCAGTTGCATCCATTACTTTAAGATTTTTCGACAATACTTCAATATAACTTATTTTTTTGTACATAACAGCATCTTTGTTCTTCACCGGATCACTATCATATACCCCGTCAACCTTGGTGGCTTTCATAATGACGTCGGCATTAATTTCCATCGCCCGGAGAGACGCAGCCGTATCGGTTGTAAAATATGGATTACCTGTTCCACCGGCAAATATTACAATTCTGCCTTTTTCTAAATGACGGATTGCCCTGCGTTGAATAAACGGTTCGGCAATTTCGCGCATTTCTATGGATGATTGCACACGGGTGGGAATATCACGCATTTCCAGGGCGCTTTGCAAAGCAAGACTGTTAATAACCGTTGCCAGCATACCCATGTAATCTGCCGATGTCCGATCCATGCCTTTGGAACTTGCCTCTAAACCACGGAATATATTTCCACCGCCGATGACAATAGCTATCTGAATTTTAAGATCAGCTACTGATTTTATCTCTTCAGCAATGAAATTAGCCACTTCAGGATCTACCCCGGAAGATTGCTTTCCTAAAAGGGCTTCCCCGCTCAATTTCAATAAAATCCTTTTATAAACGGCTTTCTTTTTAGCAACCATTTACTTGTTGATTTCCTCGCCCAGCTGAAATCTGGCAAACCGGCGGATAATGATGTTTTCACCGGTATTGGCAATTAAGTTGCTGATCAAAGTTCCTACCGTGATGTCGGTGTTTTTAATGAATTTTTGCTCGGTAAGGCAAACATCTTCGTAATATTTCTTCAATTTGCCTTCGATTATCTTATCCCAAATCTTTTCCGGTTTTTTCTCCTCACGCAACTGACTGCGGTAAATCTCTTTTTCTCTATCCAGTGCATCTTCCGGAATTTCATCCGAACGTACATAAAGCGGATTGGATGCTGCAACATGCATGGCTATATCTCTGGCCGTCGCCTGAAAAGCATCTGTTTTCGCTACAAAATCCGTTTCGCAATTTAACTCAACCATTACTCCTATACGGCCTCCCATGTGGATATATGAGGCAATGGTTCCATCTTTTGCCGCCTTGGAAGATCTCTTCGTTGCTGCCGACAGCCCCTTTTTTCTTAAGAAATCTATAGCTTTTTCAAAATCGCCTTCTGACGCTGCCAACGCTTCCTTGCAATCCATCATTCCGGCACCGGTTTTTGTTCTCAATTCTTTAACCATTGCTGAAGATATTTCCAATTTCCTTACCTCCTGAAAACTATTAAGATCATGTATATTTTTTTATATGAAAGTATTTTTCATCCCTAATTTCAATCTGCTGATTCTTTTCCCATTTCAACGCTTTCCGGAACGTCTGTTTCGGCCATATTTGGTTCCATTGTCGCCTGCATTTCTTTATTGGATTCTGCAGTCAGTCTCTCCTCAAAACGTTTCTTTCCTTCGATAACCGCATCGGCAAATCGTGAAGAGAAAAGTTTGATCGCTCTGATGGCGTCATCGTTACCGGGAATAATGTAATCGATATCATCGGGGTCACAGTTTGTGTCAACAATACTGACAATAGGAATCGCCAGTTTCTTTGCTTCCTGAACGGCAATATGTTCACGATTGGGATCAACAATAAAAATTGCCGCCGGAAGGGACTTCATATTTTTGATGCCGCCCAGGACGTCTTCGAGTTTTTCTTTTTCTTTCTGCAGCTTTGTTATTTCTTTTTTAGGAAAAGCTTTAATTGAATCGTCTTCAAACATTTTGGTCAGCGTATTGAGTCTGTCGATGCTTCTTTTAATTGTGACAAAATTAGTTAACATGCCACCCAGCCAGCGCTGATTGACGTAGGGCATTTTGCAACGCGTAGCTTCTTCTCTGATAGCTTCCTGCGATTGCTTTTTGGTTCCCACAAAGAGAAGTTCCTTGCCTTCGGTGACTGTATCGATGACAAAATTGTAAGCAGTTTGAAACATACCTACAGTCTGCTGAAGATCGATAATATAAATATTGTTTCTTGCCCCAAAAATAAACGGTTTCATTTTGGGGTTCCATTTGTTGGTTTGATGCCCGAAATGGACACCGGCCTCCAGTAACAGTTTCATTGAAATTGCTGACATACTTTTCTCCTTAATTTGTTTTTTTCCTCCATCCCCTTCAACTTGCCGGGCACACTTAACAATTTAAGCAACATGCCCGCAATCCGGGGACGTGTGAAGTTGGGCGGCACTTAACATAAATAAATCAATTATTCAAGTTCAAACAACGGTTATTAATTTGTTTCTAAATTATTGCCGTCAAGTTGTGTAATCGGCGTTAATTTTCACATAATCATATGTAAGGTCGGAGGTGTAAACGCAATATGATTTATCGCCGCCGCCCAATTGAACATGAACATCAATCCGGTCTTTTTCAAATATCCCTTTTAATTTATTCAAACTAAAATTGGCGGGTGTATCCTGGGCAAACACCTGTAAGCCGCCAATTGACAGACTGACTCTTTCCTTTTCCAGAGGTATCCCCGAAGAACCGAGGGCGGCAATTATTCTTCCCCAGTTGGGATCTTCGCCGAAAAACGCCGTTTTAACGAGATTGGAGTTGGCAATGGAATACGCCGCCTTTCTTGCATCTGATCGTGTTTTTGCGCCTTCCACCGTAATTGAAATGAATTTCGTTGCACCTTCACCATCTTTTACTACCGACTGGGCAAGCTCCATTAAGACGTCGGACAACATATCGCGGAATCTCTGTAAACGCGCCTGCGCTTTTTCGAGTGGATTATTACCGGCCAAACCGTTAGCCAGAATAATGGCCGTATCATTGGTACTCATGCAACCGTCAATGCTTATCGCGTTGAATGTGGAGTCAATTGCCTGGTGAAACACTGTATTCAAAGCCTTGGCGTCAATCAGGGCATCCGTCATTACGTAGATCAGCAAAGTCGCCATATTGGGTTCAATCATTCCCGCCCCTTTGGCAATACCGCAGATGGTGACATCCTTGGCGCCGACAATACCCCTGCGAATGGCGATTTTCGGGTACTTGTCGGTAGTCATCATCGCTTCTTCAGCATCAACGATCCCGAATTCATTCAAACCCTTTACCAGCTTACCCATCCCGCTTTCCAGCTTTTTGACAGGCAATCTTTTTCCGATTACGCCTGTGGAGCAAACCAGGATATGTTCTTCTTTTATTTTTAGCTGGCTGTTTAAGGCAGCGGATACAGCCAGAGCATCCTGATAGCCTTCTTTTCCCGTCGCGGCATTGGCGCAGCCGCTATTTGTTATAATTGCCTGGGCGAGGCCTTTTTTAACACGCTCCATATCAATTAATACCGGCGCCGCTTTAAATGAATTTTTTGTAAAGACGGCGGCGACTTTTGCCGGGACAGTGGAGTAAATCAAACCAACATCCTTCTTCTGGCCGTCCTTTATTCCAACAGAAATTCCATTAGCCAAAAACCCCGGGACATTTATCTTCATTTTTTCATTCACCATAATGCCTGCTCCTTTTGATAGCCCTTAAGCACCACAGCATTTTTTATATTTTTTCCCGCTGCCACAGGGACAGGGATCGTTACGACCGACTTTATGCCCTTCCCTCTTCACAGTTTGCACATCCGGCACATCTTCACCACGGCTCAGTATGTAATCCTGTTTTTGTTTGTGCCGGATTTCTTCAACTTCTTCTTCACGTTGAACTTGCACCAGACACAACTTTTCTAAAGTATCTTTTTTCATCTGAGAGATCATTTCCATGAACATCTCGTAGCCTTCACGTTGATATTCACGAACAGGATCTTTCTGACCATAGCCGCGCAGACCGATTCCTTCCTTCAAGTGATCCATGGACAAAAGATGCTCTTTCCAATGGGAATCGATTGACTGCAGCATGATCACTTTCAACAAGTAATCCATCAGTTCTTTGCCGAAATTTTGTTCCTTGGCGCGCAGAAGTTCCTGAACTTTTTGTTTAATGTGTTCACGTATCGCATCGACGGATGTTATCTCCGACGAATTCATAATATTCAACTTCAGGTTGAATTGTTTGAGAATGGCTTCATCAAGGCCCTTGAGATTCCATTCTTCGGAATGTTTTTTCTCATCCACAAATTCAAATAGAAAATCATCCGTAATTTCTTCAACCATCTCTTCAACATCATTCCACAAGTTCTCGCCACGCAATACTTTTTTGCGCTGTTCATATACCACTTTGCGCTGCTTGTTCATTACATCGTCGTATTCCAGCAAATGCTTGCGGATATCAAAATTCTGCCCTTCCACGCGCTTTTGTGCGTTTTCTATCGCGCGGGAAATATACTTGTGTTCAATGGGTTCATTTTCTTCAATTCCAACTCGCTCCATAATCGACGAAATTCTATCCGCGCCGAATATTCGCAACAAGTCATCTTCCAGAGACAGGTAAAAGCGCGAGGAGCCATTGTCTCCCTGACGTCCGGCCCGACCGCGCAACTGGTTGTCAATGCGGCGGCTTTCATGACGTTCGGTGCCTAAAATATGCAGCCCTCCCAGCTCCGCCACTCCTTCACCTAACTTAATATCCGTACCACGACCGGCCATGTTTGTTGATATGGTCACCATTTCCGCCTGGCCGGCCTGAGCAACTATTTCCGCTTCTTTTTCATGATTTTTTGCATTCAGAACATAATGCTTAATTCCGGCACGAGTAAGGTATTTGCTCAATAATTCGGATTTTTCAATTGATATTGTTCCTATCAGCACGGGACGTTTCTCTTTATTTAAAACTTTAACTTCTTCTATGACGGCATTAATTTTTTCCCGTTCCGTTTTATAAATCAAATCATTTTCATCGTTGCGGATCATCGGCATATTTGTCGGAACAACAACTACATCCAGATTATAAATTTTCTTGAATTCCGTCGCTTCCGTATCCGCAGTCCCCGTCATACCCGAAAGTTTCTTGTACATTCGGAAGTAATTCTGAAAAGTGATGGAAGCCAGCGTCTGATTTTCCTTCTCGATTTTTACCTTTTCCTTGGCTTCCAGCGCCTGATGCAGGCCATCGCTGTATCGCCTTCCCGGCATTACCCTTCCTGTGAACTCATCGACAATAATAACCTCTCCGTCTTTCACGAGATAATCCACATCACGCTTGAACAGTGTATGTGCTTTCAGCGCCTGATTGACATGGTGAACAATTTCGATATTGCGTGGTTCATAAAGGTTTTTTACATTTAAAAACTCTTCAACATGGGCAACGCCCTCTTCCGTTAAGACAACGGTACGGCTTTTTTCTTCAATTACATAATCCCGCTCTTTTTTTAATCGCGGAATTATCTGATTGATTTTATAATATTTATCAGTTGATTCTTCCGATGCTCCTGAAATAATCAAAGGGGTACGGGCTTCATCAATCAGAATGCTGTCTACCTCGTCAACGATCGCATAATTAAACTCTCGCTGGACGTAATCTTCCAGGCCGAATTTCATATTATCGCGTAAATAATCGAATCCAAATTCGTTATTCGTACCATAAGTTATATCGGCGGCATAAGCTTCTCTTCTTTCATCATCATCCAGTCCATGAACAATAACTCCCACGCTTAACCCCAGAAAATTATAAATCGGCCCCATCCATTCCGCATCTCTGCTGGCCAGATAGTCATTGACGGTGACGACATGACAACCCTTTCTTTCCAGGGCATTAAGATATAAAGGCATTGTAGCGGCCAGCGTTTTTCCCTCGCCTGTTTTCATTTCCGCTATTTTGCCTTCATGTAAGACGATACCGCCGATTACCTGTGCGTCAAACGGACGCATTAAAAGTGTGCGACGTGATGCTTCTCTGGCCACGGCAAATGCTTCCGGGAGAATATCATCCACACTGGAACCTGCATTTAATTTCTCTCTGAAATACGGCGTTTTTGCTCGCAGTTCGGCGTCACTCAAGGACATCACTGTAGATTCATAATTATTAATTTCTTTTAAAAGAAACGATAACCGCTTTAATTCCCTGTCGTTTTTTGTGCCAATAATCTTTTTTAATAACTTTTCCAGCATCAACTCACCTTAAAAAAAAACCGGTAATGTTACCGGTGAATTTAACATCTTAATAAATATTACTAAAAGTATTAGTTCAATGGTAAGATTCTCACCGCTACATTGATTATGACTTATATCCCATAAGATATTTATTTTAAACACCTTCGATCATTGACCGGCATTTTATTATTATAAATACAACGCAGTATCCATAAAAAAAGCCGAAAAGTCAAGAACTACCTAATTAAATTAGGGCTATTTCCGTTTTAAAACCTGATATTAAACAGATACTTCCCATTACCACATCGTTTCCAATGCGTTAATGGGAAGCAAAAAGGAATCATAAATATCAAACTTATACTCTACTGACAGCCAATTATGATTTGGTTATTGTCATCAAAGAATCGCCGATCTCAACCTTATCACCGGGTGAAACTATGACTTCGGTGACTTTTCCATTTATTTCAGAAATAATGTTTGTCAGCATTTTCATTGCTTCCAGGACGATTAAAACCTGCCCAGCCGACACTTCATTGCCTTCAGATACCGGTACTTCATTCACGGTTCCCGACATTTGAGAACGTATGTCACCTGCTTTGGCCAGATCGGCAAGCTCCTTGACGGAAATAGACACTTTTTTCTTCAGCTGAGCGCCGGAACCTGTCTTTCCTTCGCCTTCCTGCTCCATTTCCGTATAGATTGGCTCGGTATGATGATCGACGACAAAATAAGTTACGGCATCGCCGCTCTTTGTTTTTCGCTGCGGTCCTATTTCAATTGAATGTATTTTCCCGTAGACATCGGTGATTTCAAATTTTTCCCCTAAGCTGAAGCCGCCCTTCCTGAACCATATATTAGGAGGCAATACCCATGTTTTGCCGTACTTGCTTTCAAATTTGAAAAAGTTGACGGCATCATTGGGATGTTGCAGATATAATACAAGTTCGTCCTCGGTTGCCTGCCGCCCAAGACGACGCTCTAAAATCTTTTTCTCGACATCCAGATCAATGTTTTCTATCTTCTGGTAGCAGTAATTACAATCCACATATTCTTCCCAATCCGCTCCGAATACCGCCTTATAAATTTCATTGGAAGGTTTATAAAACGGAAGTTCACCATACCTTCCCAACATTAAATTTTTTAAATCATCACTGGCATCTTTGTATCGCACACCTTTCAACACATTATTCACTGCCGTTGTCCAAAGTATTTGCGAACCCGGTGTCACACTCCACCAGTTACCCAATTCCACCTGCACACGGGGTAATTCTTTCTGTAATATCTCCGGCATACGAGATAAAAAGCCACCCTTGACGGCTTGTTCAAAGCTGGATCCGGTTGCCCCGCCGGGAAGTTTGTGTATCTGTACTGTAGGATCAAAACCAAGAAACTGTGATTCAAAATCACGATAATATTCTCTTTCCGGACGTAAAATATTCGATGTATCTATAACGGCCTGCCTGTCTAAACCCACGGCTCTGTAGCCGTATTCGGCCAGCGTATCCACCACCGTAATAATCGGCGGCGGACCAAAGAAACCTGTAAAAGCATGATCGGAGGCATCAACAATCTTCGCTCCGTTGATGACGGCTTCAATTATTCTTCCCACATCATTGCCGTCAGAGTTATGACCATGGTATTGAATGAGCAAATCCGGATATTTGTTCAAAATCGCTTTAACCAGTTGGCCGATCCGGCGGGGTGTTCCCAGACCGCCGTGATTTTTAATGCAAAGGATTATATCTTCTCCGGTAACGTTTAAGATTTCGCCGACTTTTTTCACATAATACTCATCGGTGTGCTCCGGGCCCGTAGAAAAACAGATGGACGGTTCCAAAATGCAACCCGCTCTTTTAACTTCTTCAAAGACCGCCAGCATATTGGGAATATGATTCAAAAAGTCAAAGACCCGCCAAACATGAACATAACGGGCGAAACTCTGCACGGTCAAACGAATAACATTTTCCGGATAGGGCCGGTAGCCAAACATATTAATACCGCGGCAAAGATTTTGAAACAAAGTATCCGGCATATTTTCCGCCAAAACCTGCAACTTCTCCAGCGGGTTCATTTGCTTACGCAACATATCAACATGCACGGACGCACCTCCCGATATTTCGATGGAAAAGAAACCGGAAGTGTTGCGTTCCTTGGCTACGAGTAGCTGAGTGTGGGGCATGATTCTGTTTTTAAAATCGGACTGAGAAAGGTCTCTTTCCGTGTTTGTAACATAGTAACCCTTGTTGCGTTTGAGTTTATCGATGATGTATTTTGCGCCCTTTTCCTTTAATTCACGGGGAGTAACTCGTTCGTCAAATACATTTTGTGATACTTTTTCCATAAAATACTAAACCCTGCTTTCTTAAAAATAAATTAATATGCGTAAGGATTCATTGCCCGGGCGTGAATCTCCGCAATTAATTTTGTCAGTTTTGCTACTTCTCGTTCCTGTTCGGGATAATCAAACAGCTGTTGATGTGTTTCGAGGTAGCTTGTATCAAATTTCCCCGCCTGGAAATCCGGTTCATCGCAAATAGCGAGATAGAAGGGAATCGTTGTTTTCGGCCCGACAATCAGGAAGTTATTCAGAGATCGTTTCAATCTCTGGATAGTCTGTTCCCAGTTATAACCGCGTACAGTCATCTTAACCATTAATGAATCATAATCGGTAGGAATGCGATAACCCTGATAAACAACACCATCCAGTCTTACCCCCGGGCCTCCCGGTGAGTGATATACTTCCAGAGTTTTGCCTCCCTCCGGCATAAAATTATTCTTCGGATCTTCGGCATTAATTCTGACCTGAACAGCTTTGCCCAGCATGTGCACACGCTCCGCCGGAATATCCAAAATGTTTCCTTCGGCGATCTTGATTTGCTGACGGACGATATCAACTCCCGTCAGTTCCTCCGTCACCGTATGCTCAACCTGCAGGCGTGTATTCATTTCCATAAACCAGAATTCGTTGGTCCTGGAATCAACCAGAAACTCCACTGTTCCAGCATTTACATACGCCGCCTGGCGTGCGCCTCTAATGGCGGCATCGTACATGGCTTCGAGCACGTTCTGGGGCAAATCGGCCGGCGCTATTTCCAGCAGCTTCTGATGACGGCGCTGGATCGAACAGTCACGTGATCCCAGGTGAATTACATTTCCGTGATAGTCGGCAAGAATCTGAATTTCAATATGGCGCGGAGATTCAATACACTTTTCAATATAAATTCTATCATCATTGAAGGCGGTGCGCGTTTCGGCCCGGACCAGCGGCAGTTGTATCTTCAGTTCTTCCTCACTGCCGACCTTGCGGATCCCCCTGCCTCCCCCGCCGGCGGCGGCTTTCAGCATCAGCGGATAGCCATATTTTTCAGCGAATTCCTTTGCCTGCAAGGTTCCGGCATCTCCCGCAGCAAGGTCGCCTGTGCCGGGAATCGTCGGTACGCCTGCTTTTTCCATAATTCCCCGGGCAACAACTTTATTGCCCATGTCACGGATTACCTGCGCTGGAGGACCAATAAAAATTATACCTGCTTTTTCACAAGCTTCCGAAAAATCGGCATTTTCCGAGAGGAAGCCATAACCCGGATGAATGGCGTCAGCCTCGCTTTTGCGGGCAGCCCAGATTATCTTATCGATATCCAGATATTCCTTACGGGGCCGATCCCCGAGCATTATCGCATCGTCGGCAGACCGAATATAATTTGATTCAGAATCCGGTTTTTCATAAACGGCTATTGCCTCAAGACCAAGCTCTTTCACTGTCCTGATTATACGCAAAGCAATTTCGCCTCTATTGGCAATCAACACCTTCTTAATGTTTCTTTGTTTTACAGACATGACTTCCTTCCTTAAAATAAACTAATAATTCCGAAAAATATCACCCATCATTTTTACATGCAGATATGCCGTGAGAGACAACGCATGTCAAGAAAATTCGAAATGATTTCACTGAAAACAGCTTGTGATATGAGCGAGAGAGGCTGTCACCAGTTTCTCGTTTTATTGAAAGTTATTTTATACTGTTATTACAATTAAGAGTCAATTATTTTATCACTTTTCTTATTCTCTTTTACTTGCATCAATTTGTATTTTCATATTTAATACATGAGCTTTCAATAAGATCAGCGGCAAAGGAATCAAATTTTTCCGTGAAAAAAGAGAATACCCTTATAATTATAACTTCATATATCATCTCCCTTACGTTTCTATTATTATCCGCTTCCTGCACACCGTTCACCCGGGTGACTGATATCAAACCAATCGCCGAATCTTTGAAGATCAAATATTCTTCACAGGTCATAATTGTCACTAATAATTGTTCCGGATCTTCATTTGTCAATGTTTATAAGTTGGGGAAAAAAGGCGGCCAATGGGAAAACATTCAGGAATCAATTGACGGAGTAATAGGTAAAAATGGCTTTGCCGCCCCCGGTGAAAAGAGGGAGGGAGACGGCAAATCCCCTTCCGGCATTTTCTCTGTCAAAACGGCTTTTGGCTATAACGAATCCATTCGGACAAAGATTCCCTACCGTCAGGCACTGGCTGATGATCTGTGGGTTGATGATGTCAACGCTGATGATTACAATCGCTGGGTTAAAAAATTTGATACGAAAGCCGTATCTTATGAAAAAATGAGGCGGGACGACAATCTTTATAAATACGGATTTATTATTGAGTATAACACCGCCCCCGTCATTAAAGGCTATGGCAGCGCTATATTTTTCCATATCTGGCGCGGGGAAAATATACCTACAGAAGGTTGCGTCGCCGTTTCCGAAGATAATATGATCAAAATTCTCGACTGGCTTGATCCGCAGGCGAGGCCTCTGATCATTATGGGAACGAAAAATACAATAGAAGGGTTAATTCAATGAAAACGAAGTTTATATTCGGTTTCTTTTTACTTGCCGTTTTAACTTTACAATCAGCCGGTACCTGTGCCGCCCTCGAAAAGATGCCTGAAGGTTTTGTCGATATAAAAAGCGTAATCCCGGATGTCGAACTTGATATCCGGTATTTCGGTCTGCATAATTTTTTAGGAGAACCGGTTAACGGCTACAATGCAGGAAAATGCATCCTTACAAAAGAAGCCGCGGCCGCACTGTCGAAAGTGCAGAAGGATCTGGGCCAATTTTCTCTTTCCTTAAAGATCTACGATTGTTATCGTCCGCAGCGGGCTGTCGATCATTTCGTCAAATGGGCAACAGAAATTGAAAATACTAAAACAAAAAAAGAATTCTATCCGACGCTCGACAAAAGAAATCTGTTCAAAGACGGCTATATCGACAGCAGATCAGGACACAGCCGCGGCAGTACGGTTGATTTGACCATTGTTCCGGTCCCCGTCCCCAAACAGGAGGACTACATACCTGGACAAAAATTATCGGCCTGCTGCATGCCCGCAGACAAGCGTTTCCGGGACAACAGCATTGACATGGGAACCGGCTTTGATTGTTTCTCCGAGCTGTCCCATACCGAAAATAAAAGCTTTGGCCTCCAGCAAAGAATCAACAGAATGCTTCTGAAATCGCTGATGACGAAATACGGTTTCCGGAATTTTGAAAAGGAATGGTGGCACTATACGCTTAACAATGAACCTTTCCCAAATACTTACTTCGATTTCGTGATCGAATGAATAAGATGAAAATCAAGCTGCCGTCTTTTATTCGCTCTTATGGCTTTTCGATAATCCTGATCGTATCCATCATTCTCGGGTCGGTTCTGGGATTTATTTATAAAAAAGATGCCATAGTTTTCAAACCGTTCGGAGATATCTTCCTCAATCTGCTTTTTACGGCAATTATTCCCCTGGTTTTCTTTTCTATTTCTTCCGCCGTTGCTTCGATGACGGATATCCGGCGTCTGGGCAAAATCATGTCGGCGATGATGCTGGTATTTATTATTACCGGGCTTATCGCTTCCATTGTCATGATTATCGGGGTTCAACTCTATCCGCCGACCGCGGGCACAAGCATCAACCTGCCGGCCGCAATGAACATAGAACACTTTCAAACCTCCGAACAGATTGTCAAGGCTTTTGCCGTTGCCGACTTCCCGGATCTGCTTTCCAAGAAAAACATGCTCGCATTGATTGTTTTCGCCATCCTGATGGGACTTGCAACTTCTTCTATCGGTGAGCGGGGGAAAATTTTTGCCGGCTTTTTAAACTCCGGCAGTGAAGTCATGATGAAGCTGATTTCCTTCATCATGTATTATGCTCCCATAGGTCTTTGCGCCTATTTTGCCTATCTGGTCGGTGCTTTCGGCCCGGAATTGCTCGGTTCTTACATGAGGGCAATGATTTTGTATTATCCCGCCGCCATTTTATATTTCTTTATTGCCTTTACAATTTACGCATTTATTGCCGGAAAAGGGACGGGTGTGCGCAGATTCTGGAGCAATATCATCCCTCCGGCGCTCACCGCTCTGGCCACCGGAAGCAGCATGGCGGCGATCCCCGCCAATCTGGCCGCAGCCAACAAAACGGGAATACCCAAAGATATCAGTGAAGTGATCATTCCCATCGGGGCTACAATTCATATGGAAGGCTCCTGTCTTGCCGCTATTTTGAAAATTGCCTTTTTATTTGGTTTATTTCATATGGACTTTACAGGAGCAGGAACAATTCTCACTGCGCTGGGTATTGCTCTTCTGACCGGCGTTGTTGTAAGCGGCATTCCGGGGGGCGGCACAATTGGCGAATTATTAATTATATCGCTATACGGTTTTCCGCCGGAGGCGTTTCCGGTGATCACAATGATCGGTACTCTCGTTGACGCTCCGGCCACAATGCTCAACGCTACCGGAGATAACGTCGCCAGCATGTTAGTCGCCAGAATGCTCGGGGGCAGAGACTGGATAAGAAGTTCTTAGGATAAATTTCCGGCAATTTACAGTGCGAGACCGCTACTTACAGGAGCAATCACATTTGCCGTCCGGCAATATACATTTGTGTTAATTTTAATCGCACAAATTTGTTCCCTTGTTTATTAAAAATCCATAGTTTTATTTGTAATTTTCATATACAATTTTATTGACAAAAAAGAATGCCTTATGATAGCAAAACACGCTAATAAATAGTCTTAAAATATTATTAACCATACTCAGCATTCGAAAAATTGTCGGTTTTGTTTTTCTAAGAGGAGCACCTTTTGAAGCTACGCGACGTAAAAGAAATCCTTGATGCAGAAGTACTTGTCGGCGAAGAGATGTTGGATATGGAGGTAAAGACGGCTTTTGGAGCCGATTTAATGAGTGATGTCCTGGCGTTTGCAAAACCGGGCAGTCTATTGCTTACCGGTCTCACCAATGACCAGGTCGTAAGAACTGCAGACATCATTGAGATTGCTGCTATCATCCTTGTACGCGGTAAAAAGCCGTCTCCTGAAGCCATTAAATTAGCTAAAGAATTAAAAATACCTATTTTGACAACTAAATATATACTCTTTGACACGGCGGGGCGGCTTTACACAAAGGGGATAGTTGGTAGTTTGGAAAATGATGACATTAGAAGCAACTGAGGATATACCATATCAGCGCAGTTTTTATGTGGAAGGCGGCAATTTTAGTTACGCCGGAATAGTATCGACAAGTATAAAATCCATCCTCAAACAAATGGATTTTCCCAATGACATAGTAAGAAAAACCGCCCTTGTTTCTTACGAATCGGAAATTAATATTGTTTCCTATGCCAGAAAGGGAGTAATAAAACTAACCGTATTTACTGATGTTATACAGATAGAGGCAATTGATGAAGGCCCGGGGATACCCAATATTGAACTTGCCATGCAGGAGGGTTATTCCACAGCCGACAACAAAATAAGAGAAATGGGTTTCGGCGCCGGTATGGGACTATGTAATATTAAAAATTATTCTGATCAGTTTGATCTTTCTTCAGAAATCGGCAAAGGGACTTCCTTGAGAATGGTAATTAAGACACATTAAGGTTCCTAAGGGTTATATTGTGAATATTGAAGAGATAATTAAAGCTTTAAATTTAAAGGTAAGATCTGCGGAAGCTAACCTTAAAAAAAATGTTTCTGGAGGTTACACAGGAGACTTATTAAGCGATGTTATGGCCAATTCACGTGAAGGAGATATCTGGATAACCAGACAAGTGCACCAGAATATTGTCGCTGTCGCCAGCCTTAAAGATCATGCAGGCATTATCTTAGTCAATTCCTGCGAACCGGCAAATGACACTCTGGAAAAAGCCGCCAGGGAAAATATTCCGATTATGATTTCGGATTTGAGTGCATTTGAATTATCAGCCAAGGTATATAACCTTCTGGCAAAAAAAGATTGATTTTCGGTTACGGTTATAACGACAATAATTCCCGGTAATTTTTCCGGCAAAAGACGATGCTTAAAACTTTCAATTGTGATTTTCATATTCACACCTGCCTCTCACCTTGTGCCGACCTGGATATGCATCCCCAAGCATTAGTGGGAAAAATACTGGAAGCGAAGCTTGATGTTGCAGCTATCTGCGATCATAATTCCTCGGAAAATGTTCCATTCGTAATGAATGCAGCCCGGGGCAAAAATTTGAATATCCTGCCGGGCATGGAGGTCACAACAAGCGAAGAAGTACACATACTCGCAATTTTTGATTCGCTTGATAATCTGGCCCGGCTTCAAGAGCTGGTTTATCAGCATCTTGACGGAGAAAACGATGAAGCACTTTTCGGTGTCCAGGCAATCGTTAATGAAATTGGCGAAGTAGAAGGTCTAAATGATAAATTATTGATTGGGGCAACCGATTTATCATTGGATAAATTAATAAGCCACATTCATGAGTTTGAAGGGTTGGCCATAGCGGCTCATATCGACCGAGAAAGCTTCAGCGTTTTGAGTCAGCTGGGCTTTATCGATGAAAAGGTAAAATTTGACGCCCTGGAAGTAACGCCATTAACCGGAATTGAAAAGGCGAGAATAAAATATCAGGAATTGAGCAATTATTCTTTTATAACTTCTTCGGATGCTCATTTCTTAAAAGACATCGGCAAGGCGAGAACGAAAATTATTATACAAGAGCTATCAGTTGCCGAATTGAAAATGGCCTTTGCCGGACAAAATGGCCGCTATGTTTTGGAGTAATTCCATTTCCAAATCATAGATGATACCGCGGCGGCTAGGAGGAGGCGACGAGGCGTATTATGCATACGTTGAGGAAGCCGACGACGACGCCAACAAAGGTAGCGCTTGATTTGGAATTGGAATAAAATGCTTGAACTCGCTCAGAACATACTCGATATTGCAGAAAATTCCATCCGGGCCGGCGCGAAATTAATCGGCATCTCCGTCATTGAAGATTCAGACAGGAATCTGCTGACTATCGAAATAAGAGATGACGGATGTGGAATGAAAGGAGAAGAAATAAAAAAGGCTCTGGATCCATTTTATACAACAAAAGATGTGCGGCGCGTCGGTTTGGGACTGCCTCTGTTAACGGATGCCGCCCAGATGTCGGGCGGTCGACTGGATTTACATTCAGAAGCCGGTAAAGGAACAAAAGTCACAGCGACATTTCGTCTGGACCATATAGACAGGCAGCCATTGGGCAACATTTCGTCTACATTAGTCAGTCTCATAGCCACGAATTCAGACGTTGATTTTGTTTACGACCACAGGCATAATGACCGGCACTTCAAACTGGACACGCGACTAATACGTAATGAAATTGAAGATATACCAATTTATCATCCCGAGATTATAAAGTACATCCGGGATGTTATTGAAGAAGGACTTCGCGAAATTAAAATAGAAGCCTAAATGAAATATATTGAGGAGGGATTGGATGAAAGCGGAAGATACTGAACTTTTGAAAGAGTTTGCACCCGAACAGGTAAACCAGCTCAATGCAATTATTGCAAGGTACAAGGGGAAACCTGGAGGATTAATCCCGGTGTTGGAAGAAGCTCAAGTTGCATTGGAATATCTGCCGATTTCCGTGCAAAAAAAGATTGCCGAAGGGTTAAATCTGCCCTTGAGTCGTGTTTATGGAGTCGTTACTTTTTACTCTTTCTTTACCATGACACCGCGAGGCAAACATACGGTACGCATCTGTCTGGGAACAGCCTGCTATGTTCGCGGCGGAAAGGCACTATCCGACACGTTAAAGAAGGAATTTGGTATTGATGAAGGTGAGACTACCCCGGACAGGATGTTCACCCTGGAAACTGTGCGTTGCCTGGGCGCCTGTGGCCTCGGACCGGTAATTGTCATCGATGAAAATGTGCATGGACGGGTTAAACCTGCCAAAGTCAAAGAAATATTGAGTCAATACACATAATTTCTTTACGAGTTAGAATAATTAAGGAGGAACCGCCGATGGCGAAGATTACTATAGATGATCTGAAAAAGATAAAGGAAAAAGTACATGCGGACATGGCTCTAAGAGATGGCGAACGCAGAGCAAAAATTACCGTGCACATGGGAACCTGCGGTATTGCTTCCGGAGCCAGAGAAGTTCTGGACACGGTACTCCAGGAAATTGATGAAGCCAAATCTACCGATGTTTTTGTGACAACATCAGGCTGTATGGGGCTTTGCAGCCGAGAACCGTTGGTCACGGTGGAAATAATAAATCAGGAACCGATCAAATACGAATACGTAAATCCCAGTAAAATGAGACAGATATTCAAACGGCACATTTTAGAGGGTGAAATTCAAATGCCTTTCGTTCTGGCAAGAGGCGCTGAAATAATAAAGTAAAGTTATTGTCATCATGCATATCAAATAACAGAGCATGATCATTTCTTAAGGAGGATGTTGACTAAATGAAAGTTTTTCGTTCACACTTACTAATTTGTGGAGGCACCGGCTGTCAATCTTCCGGCAGTCTTGCTGTAAAAAAGGCTTTAGTAGATGAACTTGATAAGAGAAGCCTCACCGGTGAAATTAAAGTTGTGGAAACCGGATGTAATGGTTTTTGTGCCCTGGGACCCATCATAGTTGTTTATCCGGAGGGTATCATATACGTTTCAATCCAAGCAACCGACATTCCCGAACTGGTGGAAGAACACCTGGTCAAGGGAAGAATCTTAGAACGTCTTTTATATCGGGTACCGGATACCGACGAAATTATTCCTACAATGCAGGACATTCCTTTCTTTGCCCTCCAGGAATTGCGCGTATTGAGGAACCGCGGTTTAATCGATCCCGAAAAACTGGAAGAGTATATCGCCCGTGACGGTTATGCCGGTATGGCCAAAGCATTAACCGAAATGACACCGGAGCAAATCGTTCAGGAAATGCTGGATTCCGGTCTGCGTGGCCGTGGTGGTGCAGGATTCCCCACCGGTATGAAATGGAAGTTTGCCGCCCAGTCCAAAAACGATATTAAATACGTTTTATGTAATGCTGATGAAGGAGACCCCGGTGCCTTCATGGACAGAAGCGTATTGGAAGCTGATCCCCATGCAGTTCTCGAAGGAATGGTAATTGCAGCCAAAGCTATCGGCTCCCACCAGGGATATATATACTGCCGCGCCGAATATCCTCTGGCAATTCATCGTTTAACTATAGCCATCGCTCAGGCTAAGGAAGCAGGTCTTCTGGGTGAAAACATATTAGGTACCGGCTTTGATTTCCACCTGGAAATCTATCAGGGAGCCGGCGCATTCGTGTGCGGTGAAGAAACAGCATTGATGACTTCCATTGAAGGCAAACGAGGCATGCCCCGCCCCCGGCCGCCCTTCCCCGCCGTAGCCGGTTTGTGGCAGAAGCCCAGTATCCTGAATAACGTGGAAACTCTGGCCAATGTCGGTCAGATTATATTGCGCGGCGCCAAGTGGTATTCATCTATCGGCACCGATAAGAGCAAGGGAACAAAAGTTTTCGCCCTGACCGGTGATGTAAACAATGTAGGTCTCGTCGAAGTTCCCATGGGAACCACATTAGGCACGATAGTTTATGATATCGGCGGCGGCATTCCCAAAGGAAAGAAATTTAAAGCCGCTCAGCTTGGCGGTCCCTCCGGCGGTATGATTCCTGTTCAGCACCTCAATGCGTCCGTTGACTATGAAAAAGTTGCAGAATTGGGAGCAATCATGGGTTCCGGCGGCTTGATCGTAATGAATGAAGACAAGTGCGCAGTGGACATGGCGCGTTTCTTCATGGATTTCTGCCAGGATGAATCCTGCGGTAAATGTACCCCCTGCCGTGAAGGCACCAAGCGCATGCTGGACATTTTGACCAATATTACGCAGGGCAAGGGAAAAGAAGGAGACATCGAACTTCTGGAAGAAATGGCCGAAGTCATTAAAAACGCGGCTTTATGCGGACTGGGACAAACTGCTCCCAATCCCGTTTTGAGCACGCTCCGGTATTTCCGCAATGAATACGAAGATCATATTCACAATCACCGTTGTTCAGCAGCCGTTTGTTCCGCTCTCTTTAAGTCACCCTGCCAGCATACCTGCCCGGTGGAGATGGATATTCCTTCTTATATTGCTCTCATCAGAGCGGGTAGATTTGAAGATGCTTATAGAATATTACTGCAAACCAATCCTTTCCCGTCCGTTTGCGGTAGAGTGTGCGACCACAAATGTCAATCCAAGTGCCGCCGCGGCAATCTCGATGAGCCATTGGCAATTAAATTCCTGAAACGCTTTATTACCGATAACGCTCCGCGGCCTAAGATTGAGCCCGTCGCAGTAACTCGAAAAGAAAAGATCGCCGTAGTCGGCGCAGGTCCTTCAGGACTTACCGCCGCCCGTGACCTTGCAGTACGCGGTTACAAAGTAACAGTTTTCGAAGAACTCAATTTCGCCGGTGGTATGCTTAGCTGGGGTATTCCGGCTTATCGTCTGCCCCGCAATATTTTAAATGGGGAAATTGATGATATTAAGGCTCTGGGAGTAGAAATCAATTTAAACACAAGAGTGGGGCGCGATATAACATTTGCCCAGTTGGAAAAAGATTTCGATTATATCTATCTTGCCGTCGGCGCCCACAAGAGTCAGAGAATGAAGGTACCCGGAGAAGATTTAAAGAATGTTTTCGGAGGAGTCGAATTTCTGCGTGACTTCAATGCCGATGAAGAAAAGTGGCTTAAAGGAGAAAAACAATTAGGCAAGAAAGTGGCCGTTATCGGTGGTGGAAACTCGGCCATTGACGCCGCGCGTGTTGCGCTTCGTCTTGGTACGGAAGTGACCATCCTTTATCGTCGCTTGAGACAGGATATGCCTGCAGCTGAAGAAGAAATTATTGCTGCTGAACACGAAGGAATCAAGATCGAATATCTTGTTGCTCCATTGAAAATCAACGCAACAGACGATAAGGTCAGTTCCATTACCTGCCAGCGAATGACACTGGGTGACTTTGACTCCAGCGGCCGTAAGAAACCTGTTGTTATCGAGGGCTCCGAGTTTACGCTGGACGTTGATGCAGTTATCGCAGCCGTAGGACAAGTGCCGGATATGAGCTTTGCCGAAGGACAAAGCATTGGTGTTAACAAGTGGGATAATTTCACTGTCGGCAACGTTTATAAAACACGTACACCGAATGAGCGCTACTTTGCCGGCGGCGACGCCGTAACCGGCCCCGATACAGTCATTGCCGCCATTGCCGCCGGTCATCAGGCCTGCGAGGATATCGACGCCGCTATTCGCGCAGCAAACGGTGAACCTGCATACGAAATACCTGCTGCGGAAATAATAGATGTACCGCTGGTTATTGATGAAGAATCAATAGAAATGCCTCAGATGGCCATGCCGGAAATGGAAGCTGCATTGCGCAAAGTCAGTTTTGCGGAAGTGGAATTAGGATTCAGCGCTGAAGACGCTATTAAGGAAGCTTGCCGCTGCCTGCGTTGCGATGCCGCTGTTTAATATTTAATTGAGGAGAATGTTTATATGTCAACTGTTAAAGTGACAATTGATAATCGTGAAGTCGAAGTAGAGGCGGGCGTTACAATTCTTGAAGCTGCCAAACAGCATGGAATTAAAATCCCCACCTTATGTGCCTGGACGGAAGCGAATCATACTCCCGGTGCCTGCCGGGTTTGTATGACGGAGGTTGAGGGTCAGCGCAGCTTGATTGCAGCCTGTGTTTTTCCCGTAAGTGAAGGTATGGTGATCCATACAAATACGCAAAAAGTTCGTATGGCCAGAAAAATGGTTGTGGAGCTGCTGCTTGCCAATCATCCCCAGGAATGCAATTTCTGCATACGCAACGGTAATTGCGAACTGCAGAAAGTCGCCGAATTTGTGGGCTTAAGAGAGGTTCGCTTTGATTATACTGAGTTCCCCAAAGAAGGCGTGATCGACCGCTCCAGCCCTTCTATTGTGAGGGACAGCCGCAAGTGCATCGAATGCCATCGCTGTGTGACGGTTTGTGAACAGATCCAAACCGTCAGTGTTTTGACTCCGGCTAATCGCGGCAGTAAAGTTAAAGTTGTCCCCGCTTTTGACCTACCGCTTATTGAATCCAATTGCGTTGCCTGCGGTCAGTGCATCATGGCGTGTCCCGTAGGAGCATTATACGAAAAAGATGATATAAATTCAGTCTGGGAAGCTCTCAATGATCCGACAAAACATGTCATCGTTCAGGAAGCTCCGGCGATTCGAGCAGCACTGGGCGAAGAGTTCGGTATGCCTCCGGGATCTCTGGTTACCGGAAAGATGATTGCAGCTTTACGCCGACTTGGTTTTGATAAAGTATTCGATACAAACTTCACCGCAGACTTAACGATCATGGAGGAAGGAAGCGAATTACTGAAGAGAGTGAAAGAAGGCGGCAAACTGCCGATGATAACCTCGTGCAGCCCCGGCTGGATTAAATTCTGCGAACATTTTTATCCCGAATTAGTGGGTCACCTTTCCACTTGTAAATCACCGCAGCAGATGTTCGGGGCACTCGCCAAAACCTATTACGCCCAAACAGCCGGTATTGATCCCAAAGACATCGTTTCCGTCTCGATTATGCCGTGCACGGCGAAAAAATTTGAATGCCAGCGTCCCGAAATGAACAGCAGCGGTTACCAGGATGTGGATTACGTATTGACAACCAGAGAACTTGCCCGCATGATTAAAGAGGGTGGAATTGATTTTCTCAATCTGGCGGATGAAGATTATGATGCCCCCATGGGCGAATATACCGGTGCCGCCACTATCTTCGGAGCTACCGGCGGCGTCATGGAAGCAGCATTGCGCACCGTTTATGCCGTCGTTACCGGAGAAAATCTCCCGAGCCTCGATATTACTCCTGTACGCGGATTAGAAGGAGTGAAGGAAGCAACGGTTAAAGTTGGAGCACTGGGCGACGTGAAATTTGCCGTGGCTCATGGATTAGGTAATGCCCGCAAACTTATGGATAAGATCCGTGAGGGCAGCGCCGATTATGCTTTTATTGAAATCATGTGCTGTCCGGGAGGCTGCATTGCCGGCGGCGGTGAACCGATCCCGACAAATAACGAAATAAGGATGCTGCGTTCTGCCGCCCTCTATCGTGATGATGGCCAGGTACAGAAATCGCGCCAGTCACACGAGAATGTTTCTGTTAAGAACCTTTATGAAAAGTTCTTGAAAGAACCTCTGGGACATAAATCTCATGAGCTCTTGCATACCAAATATAAGCAGAGAGGAACTGAACTGCCTCAGAAGAAAGATAATTAAGAATCATTTTTAATGAGAGTTATTGATAAAAGAGGTTTGTTCCGCCAGAGCAAACCTCTTTTTTTTCCCAATTAACGGAACAAGAGGTTACAACCACCGCTAAAGGGTGGCAAGACCCCTTGTTCTACAACAAAAGTGAATCGACTTTATGCCAACTATGCGAACCGAAGATGATTTTTTGGGTAAAATGGATGTGCCTGCTGATTCCTATTGGGGCATTCACACACAAAGAGCTGTTGCCAATTTCCCTATAAGCGGCTTCAAAGTCAATCCCTGTCTTATTGAAAGTATTGCGCTGATTAAGAAAGCCTGCTGTCTGGCCAATTACGAAACCGGTTACCTTAATGCCGAAAAAGCCCACGCGATCATCATGGCCTGTGATGAAATTGCTGAAGGGCGGTTCGCCGATCAATTTCCTGTTGACGCATTGCAGGGCGGCTCAGGAACATCAACAAATATGAATCTTAATGAAGTCATCGCCAACCGGGCAATTGAAATTCTGAACGGCAATAAAGGTGATTATTCTTTAATTAATCCCCTCGACGATGTGAACCTCCATCAATCCACTAATGATGTCTATCCGTCGGCGCTGAAAGTTGCTGGAATTTACCGTTTGCGTGATTTGGCGAAATCCATTGCCGATCTGCAGGGTGCTTTTCAGGAAAAGGAAAAAGCATTTGCCGGTACCGTTAAAATCGGCAGGACGGAATTGCAGGAAGCTGTTCCCATTACTTTGGGAGCGGAATTTTCAGCTTTCGCTGAAGCAATTTCCCGCGATCGCTGGCGCACTTTCAAATGCGAGGAGCGTCTGCGCGTGGTCAACCTGGGAGGAACTGCTGTAGGCACCGGCCTTACCGCACCCAAAGATTATATTTTCCTGGCTATTGAAAAATTAAGAGAAGTAACCGGACTGGGATTGTCACGCGCGGAAAACCTGCCGGCGGAAACAGCCAATGCCGATTCCTTTGTCGAAGTTTCCGGAATTCTCAAGGCTCATGCCGTCAATTTGCAGAAAATCGCCAACGACCTGCGTTTAATGAACCTGCTGGGAGAAATAAAACTTCCGCAGTTGCAGGCAGGGTCATCAATCATGCCCGGGAAAGTAAATCCTGTTATGCTGGAGGCTGCCATGCAAACCGGCATTAAAGTCATAGCCAATGACGGCATCATAACCGAAACCGCTGCCCGAGGGACATTGCAGATTAATGAATTCCTCCCGCTTCTGGCACACGCCCTCCTGGAATCGCTCGATCTGCTGATCAATATCAATATACTTCTTGCTGCTCATGTACGCGGCATAACTGAGGACAGCCGGAAATGCCGGGAATATTTTGAACACAGTCCGATGATTATTACCGCCCTCTTACCCGTAACCGGTTATGAACAGGCAACCCGATTATTGACGGAGTTTAAGCAAACCGGCACAAAAAATATGCGGAAATTTTTAGAAGAAAAAATGGGGAAATCCCTTGTAGAAAGACTTTTTTCTTCTTCCAGCTTAACTGCTCTAGGACACAGAAATTATGGAAAAGACACCGAAAAGCAATAGACTGCACATAGCTCTCATGGGGCGCACCAATGTCGGTAAATCCAGCCTGCTTAACCTGATGGCCGGACAGGACATAGCAATTACATCTCCCGTAGCCGGTACAACAACCGATATTGTAGAAAAGGCCATGGAGCTTTTACCGCTGGGACCGGTTCTTTTTCTCGACACCGCCGGTCTTGATGATACCTCTCAACTTGCCGACGCCCGGCTGGAAAAAACGGCAAAAATTTTCGACCGGGCCGACGTTATTTTTCTCCTCACGGAACCTGATATTTGGACCAACTTTGAAGATACGGTTCTCAACGAGGCCAAAAAAAGAAAAATATCCATTCTGACCATTATCAATAAAATTGATTTAAAGTCACCATCGGCAGATTTCCTGGAAGCATTGCAACAAAAAACGGGACGCGCAATCAGTGTTTCCTGCGCCGACATGTCCAGCCGCGATACATTCCTCAACGATTTAAAACAGCGCATAAGCGAAATTATACCTGATGAGTTTATTGCCGCGCCGCCGCTCATCGGTGATTTACTGCCACCCGGTTCGCTGGCTGTCCTCGTTGTTCCCATAGATTTACAGGCTCCCAAGGGCAGACTGATTCTGCCCCAGGTACAGACAATACGCGATGCATTGGATAATGATGCGGCAGCTCTCGTTGTCAAAGAACGGGAATTATCCGCAGCGCTCGCCAACCTGAAAAGTCCACCTGCAATTGTTGTGACGGATTCCCAGGCTATTCTCAAGGTGACCGCCGATGTGCCGAGTGAAATCCCCGTCACCACCTTCTCCATATTATTCGCCAGGCAGAAATCGGATCTGGCCGCCATGGCGCGCGGAGCGGCGGTCATTGATCGTTTACAGCCCGGTGATAAAGTTTTAATCGCCGAAGCATGCTCGCACCATGCTCTGGAAGATGACATCGGCCGTGTGAAGATTCCACGCTGGCTGAAGCAATATCTGGGCTTTGATGTACAGATTGATATTTCCGCAGGCCGGGATTATCCGGCGAACCTCGATCAATACAAGCTTATCATTCACTGTGGGGCATGTATGCTGACACGCCGGGAAATGCTGAGCCGTCTGCGAAAGGCCCAGGAAGCCGGTGTTGGAATTACCAATTACGGGGTTGCAATCTCTTTTCTGCAGGGCGTGATCAAACGCAGTCTTGCCCCCTTCCCTTCAGCTCTCTACGCCCTGGAAAAGAAAATGAAAGAATAATAGCGAACGCTGATGAAGAGTCCGTTCCGATTTCTGCAATTGTTGCAATTGTTCATTTAAAAATAGCTGAACTATAACTTGACATGTGATAAAAGTGAATAACGATGCATTTAGATTCTGACAGAGAAAAGGTAATTCTTAATTACTATGACCGTCAAGAGTGTAACTATAACCGGGAAATCTATGCAAGATTTTGAAATTCTGGATCGTAAACCCTGTACCGCCTTATGCAAGATCAAGGGAGATATTGTTCTTTTTGGCGGATTTGCCGGGTATCATCAAAATATTATTGAAGAAAATCTGCCCTGGCCCCAGATCCTGGTTCATGGAGGCATGAATTCTTATGAAGACAGGCTTTTAAACCCTTGCGACTTTATGTTTCTTTGCAGTTTATTTAAAGGCGGAGGCTTTGATCTTGTCGATATGTCGGTGAAGAAGAAGATTGCCCTGTGCGCTACGGAATCGGAATTGGATCGCGTCCTTAAATTAATAAATTTTACGTTTCAGGGGCCGGAGAAAACCTTTTTTAAAAGCATTGGAGTTGAACCCAACTGGTTCAATCAGTACCTTAAAGAAAAAAAATATTTTTCCCTTAAAAATAAAAAGGGGAAAATGATTCCTCTGGAACAAATGCTGTCATGCCATAAGCTCGGCAGCGCCTTACCGAACAAATGGTCCGTGGAAAGAACAAGAAACATGTTCTTCATAATTCGTGACCTGGAAACCGGCGAGTGTCAGGAGCTGGACATCTCGCCCACTGAAAAGGAAACTATAAAACCGGTCTGGAAAGTTCCTCCTAATTATGGCGGATTCCCCGCCGCCCTTGCCTTCTCTCTCCAGGTGCTGGGATATGGATCGCCGTTTCAATCCAAAGGTCCGACCACCTGCATGGTTCTCCGCTTGAACGGTCTTGCGGTATTGGTTGATTGCTGCCCCTTCTGGGATTTACTTGCCCTCAAAACAGGAATCAGTGTCGCCGAGATCGACGCTTTAATTCTTACCCATTGTCATGAAGATCATATGGGAGGTCTGCTGAAGCTTATCCGCCGGGGAAGAAAAATCAGGATATACACTGCCAGAGATATTTATCAAATGATGCTGGATATTTTATCCTGGCAACTGGATGTTTCGCCCGAAGTGATCAAACAATACTTTGAGTTTCATCCCATACCGATAGAAAAATGGACAACGATCTACGGAATTGACTTTTTCTTTCAATATACGTCGCATCCCATACCCTGCATCGCCGTCAAAGTACGAAAAAAACAGCGCAGTGACGTACTGCCGACTGAAATTCAAATAACTTCCGACACCGTGGGCCTGTCCTGCGCCCGCAAGATGCTGACCGAGGGGGTTATTTCCGACCACAGATATATTCAAATCATGAGCGTCTTTGAAGGCGACGTTACGATTGCCGACGGCGGAGAAGCCGGCCTGCATCCGGCGCTTCAGGACTTTATGGGACATGACGTCAGGGCGACTTTTCTGGGGCATCGGCAGGATGAAGCGACCGATGTGCCGCTCCATTTCTCATTCGTAGAGCCTTACCATCTGTTTCCGTTTGAGAACCTCAGCATTGCCTCAACAATCAGCCGGGCAATAGACAGTTTTTTGAAACCATTCCCCGACATTGATGTGGGTCGATGGGCCCAAATACTGAGGGAAGCGGCAATTTATCGCCCCATAGCAACGGGACAGTTGATTCTGCAGGAAAAGATGGAAGAATCCGAATTCCTGTTTATTGTCGGCTTTGGTCTCTTTTCGGTCATCAGCAATAACCAGGAAGTCGCTGTTTTGCATTCGGGCGACTTTTTCGGGGAAAGTGTTTTTATCACCGGTAATAAAAAGAGGTCGGCCCACGTAAAGGCGTTAACCTACGGGATCGTCGTCGGACTCAATGCCGATGTGGTTAACGAGTTTCTAAATGACAATCCGAACGTTAAGAAACGTTTTTATCATCTGGCGGAGGCAAGAGAGCTTCTGAGCCGGACTCTGTTGTTCGGGCAATTAGACGTAACGGAAAAGACAAATCTTGCCCTGTCTCTTAACAAGCTTTCTTTGCGAGCGGGAGATTATTTAATTAAAAAGGGAGAGACGGAAAACTGCGGATATGTATTATCTCGTGGAACGCTGGAAATTCCGGGCACAGACATTGTCTTTACTCCTCCCTCCATGGTCGGTGAATTCACCGCTGCCGGTTTCACCGAACAACGAACCGCCGACATCAGGGCTGCGGAAGACTGTACGACAGCCTACAAAATAACCCGCAATGATCTCCAACGGCTGATGCAGGCAAGCCCTGATATCGAAATTAAGATAAAAGAACTGGCCCGTTCCCGGGGCCTTAAAATATAAAAACGACTGATAGGAGTTGACAAAACGGTGTAGTTGTGTCAATTACCACCTGTAAACACGAATAATTTTACCTGAGAGAGAGGGTATTTCTGATCTTGAGGGAAGTAAATAATCTTTAATAAAAAGGTTTGATTCTTCCGGGATCAAACCTTTTTTGTTTTTCACGATAACAACCATTTCCGTACAACAGGCAAAAAAGGGGAGACAGTATGGATAAGAGAATTGGAACTATTACGATCATTATCACCAACAGGGCCGCCCAGTCGGAAAATGTCAACAGGATTCTCAGTGAATTCGGCAATATAATTATTGCCCGAATGGGTATTCCCCACGCTCCCAAGAATCTCAATATTATTGCTCTTATTGTTCATGCCTCCACAGATGAAATCGGCGCTTTGACCGGCAAACTCGGAACATTAGCGGGAGTACAAGTTAAATCAGCTCTGACCAAAGCATGAGGTGTATTAACATGATTAAAGATTTTATTGATGACACAAAAATTGAAGCCATACTGGAGAACGCCAAAAACCCCGATCCCGGGAGAGTCCGGGAGATTATAGACAAGGCGTTGGAGCTCAAAGGTCTTTCTCCCGAAGATGTCGCCGTGTTGCTGCAAACGGAGGATGACGAGCTTATCGGCATGATTTTTCAGGCGGCGCACAGAATCAAGAAAAGTATTTACGGCAACCGCCTTGTTTTATTTGCTCCGCTTTATATCGCCAATTTCTGCTCCAACAACTGCCTTTACTGTGGATTCCGCCGCGACAACAAGGAACTTAATCGCGTCGCCTTGACGATGGAACAGATAGCCAAGGAAGTACAGGTTCTGGAACTCGAAGGTCATAAACGACTGCTGATGCTTTGCGGAGAACATCCTACCCGCTCCAGCCTGGAATATTTCATGGAAGCCATTGAAACGGCATACTCCGTTAAAACGGAAAGAGGCGGTGAGATCAGACGGATCAATGTGGAAATCGCCCCGCTGAAGGTCGACGAATACAAACAACTAAAAAAAACAGGCATCGGTACAGTTGTCTTATTTCAGGAAACTTATCATCATGAAACTTACAAGATAATGCACCCCAGCGGTCCCAAGAAAGACTTTGCCTGGCGTCTGACCGCCATGCACCGCGCACAGGAGGGCGGAGTCGATGATGTGGGCATCGGCGCCCTTTTCGGACTTTATGAATACAAGTATGAAGTTATGGGATTGCTTTTGCATGCCCAGCAGCTGGAAAAAGACTGCGGCGTCGGGCCGCACACTATTTCCATACCCCGACTGGAACCGGCCTTCAATGCTCCGGCGGCAATCAAACCACCGCATCCGGTAAACGATCATGATTTCAAAAAGCTTGTCGCCATTATCCGCATGGCCGTTCCCTACACGGGCATGATCTTAAGCACCAGAGAAAATCCATCGATGCGCTCCGAAGCCTTTGCTCTGGGAGTTTCTCAAATCAGCGCCGGCTCGCGCACTAATCCCGGAGGCTATCAGGAAGACTCCAGCGACGCCTTCCGCGCCGCCCAGTTTAATCTGGGCGACACCCGCACGCTGGACGAAGTTATTCTGGATATCACCGAGCGCGGCCATATTCCCAGCTTCTGCACAGCCTGCTACCGCCTCGGTCGCACCGGTAAAGATTTTATGGATCTGGCTAAACCCGGCCTCATTCAGAAATTCTGCCAGACCAATGCCATTTTCACTTTTAAGGAATATCTTCTCGATTACGCCAGTCCTCAAACACGTATCGCCGGTGAAAAACTGATCCAACAAACTCTTGACGAAAATTTTAAACCGCAGCGAAAAAAATCCGTTATGAACAAACTTCAGCAAATTGCAGATGGAAAACGTGATGTCTATATCTAAATTCAGCGCCCATATTGAAGACCTGATTGCCAAAGCAAAAACGGAAAATGCCTTAAGCCGGAAAGATATTATTGAACTTTTGAAAATGCCCGGCGAATATTCGTTTGATCTTTTCTCCGCCGCCGACGCAGTCAGAAAAGAACAGGTCGGTGACGAAATTTTCCTGCGCGGTATTATTGAATTCTCTAATTACTGCGAACGCAATTGCCTCTATTGCGGGCTGCGGCACGGCAACCGGAAGCTCAGCCGTTACAGAATGACTAGCGAGGAGATCATCACCACAGCTCAACAGATAAAAGATTTGCACATTCCTACTGTTGTGCTCCAGTCCGGCGAAGATTCATTTTATTCTACAGAAATTATTTGCAAAATTATTGAACGCATCAGAGACGAAACCGGCCTTATTATTACTTTATCCATCGGCGAAAGAAGTTCTGCCGACTATCAGTCTTTTCAGAAGGCGGGAGCGCAGCGTTATCTTTTAAAACAAGAAACGACGTCGGTCGATATTTACAAATATCTGCGCCCCGGCTG
>JBDKVD010000131.1:0-2345 GCA_039679325.1 Smithella sp. | reverse complement strand
GCCAGGCGCGGGCAATCGGATATTCTTCGCAATAGCCATAGCCGCCGAAGAATTGCAGACAGCGGTCAACTACGCGACACGCCATTTCGGTAATCCAGAGCTTGGCCATGGTGATGTCAACGACGGCGGAATTTTTCTGCCAGTGCTCCACTATCATTTTGTCTACAAAAGCCCGGCCGATTTTAACTTCGGAAGCGAGCTCCGCCAGAACAAATTGAGTGTTTTGAAATCCGATCAAGGGCTTACCGAACATGTGCCTCTCTTTGCAGTAGCGGATCGTTTCCTTCAGAGCGAACTCTGCGGTTGCCTGCGCTCCTATGACGGCTATAAGGCGTTCCTGCTGGAGATTGGTCATCAATTTTTTAAATCCCGTTCCTTTTTTGCCCAGACGGTTTTCCCTGGGAATGCGGCAATCGGAAAAAAACAGTTCCGCTGTATCCTGGCTGTGCCATCCTATTTTTTTGAGCTTTTTCCCTTTTTCAAAACCGGGAGTGCCTGCTTCTACGAGAAATAAATCAATGGCTTTGTGAGCATTGGTTTCCTTCGGGTCACGTGCCGCCACAATTGCCAGGTCACAGCTGACGCCGATGCTGATAAATGTCTTTTGACCGTTAAGGATGAAAGATGTTCCATCCTCCACCGCCGTTGTTTTGATCCCTGCCACATCACTGCCGGCAGCCGGTTCCGTTATGGCGATAGCCGTAAGCATTTCTCCCGAAATGCACGGGGGCAGATATTTTTTCTTTTGTTCTTCCGTGGCGAATTGCACAATGTAGGGGACGGCAATGTCGCTGTGTATCCGTGCGGAAAGCCCCTGAAAATTGGCGTAACCCATTTCCTCGATCAAAATGGCGGAGTACAGAAAGTCAGCGCCCAGTCCGCCATATTCGGGAGGCACCCACGTGCACAAAAAGCCGTTTTCACCCATTTTCTTCCATGCCCAGCGGGCAACAATGCCGTCTTGTTCCCATTCATCTATGTGGGGAATAATTTCTTTTTCCAGAAATTTGCGGAATGCATCCCGAAAAATGCGATGCTCTTCCTTGTAAGGTACGATTTCCATTTTCTTCTTATCCTTCTATATAAAATATTTATTGTTTGCCGATTATAATCAGCAATATTCTTTAAGTTTTGGGACATTTACCCAATACCAGATATGCGTATGTGCCGCCGAAAGAAATACCGGCGAGAAGCGCATTATTAATTTCGATTTCTTCTTCGAGCTTGCGGACAAATTTAAGTTGCGCCAGAGGATTGGCGAGACCGCATGTCGGAGGCAAAGCGCCTTTTTCAAATGACAGCGCCAGGGCGCAGGCTCTTATTCCCCCGCCGGAAAAACTCTCTCCCAGAGCGCCTTTCAGCGCCGTAATCCATGGCCCGCTTTTGTTTCCGGCAAATATCTCAGTATAAGCGTCGGCTTCGATCCGATCCAGGGTTGTCCCGCCGTTGGCGGCGGCCGATATTACATGCACATCCTGAGGGGCTATTCCGGCATTGGTCAGCGCCCGTCCGATGGTCTTTTTTACGCCTGAAACATTATCCGGCCAGCCGGTAGGCGTTGTCGGTGATGAGCCCTGGCCCAAACCTTTTATTTCGCAGTATGGTTCACGCCCCCGGGCTAGCGCGCTTTCCAGACTTTCAATGCAAATAATGCCGCAGCCTTCGCCTGCGACCATACCATTGCGGTCGCGGTCAAAGGGCTTGGATTCTTCAATTTTTCCGTCTAAAGGCGAAAGAGTGTGAAATCGGGTCAGCACTTCATAATAGAATTTCGATAAAATGTCCACACCGCCGGTCAGCATAAAATCCGCCGCGCCCCGCCTTACTTCTGATACGGCATAAGCGATGGCGGTTTCCGCCGAAACGGCAAAGTGGGTGACTGTGGTGTTGACGCCGCGGAATCCCAGCTCAATGGATGTATGTCCGGCTGCTGCGTTCATGACCGTATTCGGAACCAGGATAGGATTGACCAGGGCGGGGCCTTCTTTCAGCAGGGTGCCGGCAAACTGGACGGTTACATCGGTGGCGCCAAAAGATGTCCCCATCACAATGCCGGTGCGATCACGGTTGTCGGGGTTAACTGTTATTCCGGCGTCTTCTAGTGCCAGACGGGCGGCGGCTGATGTAAACTGAGAGATTCTGTCCATCCGCCGGATGTTTTTAACCGAGATAAAATCGCGCGGCTGAAAATCGGCCACTTCCGCGCCGCAATGCGAACTGAACGCCGATGTGTCAAAGGATTTGACGGGGGCAACGGCGCAGTTCCCGGCAAAAACACGGCGGCTGAATTGATCCTTGCCGATTCCCAGGGGCGTTACCATGCCGATGCCGGTGACAACAATTCT